>JAWLGW010000733.1:0-4168 GCA_041690735.1 Planctomycetota bacterium | reverse complement strand
CATGGCAGACAGCGCCCTCTACGTCCAGAAGGGCTTCGGACTCAAGAAGCAGATCAAGGGCTTGCTCGAGAACGACTACCACAGCCACGTGGTGGACGCCCTGCGCGAGCACGGTCACCGCATGACCTTCGGCGAGGTAACCGTTCGCCTCGCCAAGGACTTCGGGTTCTGCTACGGCGTCGACCGGGCGGTCGACCTCGCCTACGAGACCCGGGAGCACTTCCCCGAGCGGACGATCTACATCACCAACGAGATCATCCATAACCCCTACGTGAACCGGCGCCTGGTCGAGCTGGGCGTCCGCTTCCTGGGCCAGGGTTACACCCTCGATGACGTGACCGCCGAGGACGTGGTGATCCTGCCGGCGTTCGGCGTCACCACCGCCGAGCTGGCGGCCCTCAAGGAGAAGGGCTGCGTGCTCGTCGACACCACCTGCGGCAGCGTCATGAACGTGTGGCGTCGCGTGCGCCAGTACGTCAACAGCGGCATGACGTCGGTGATCCACGGCAAGTACGCCCACGAGGAGACCCGCGCCACCAGCTCTCGCGCCCGCGAGGGGGGCGCGCACTACCTGATCGTGCGCGACCGCGAGGAGACGCAGGTGGTGTGCGACTACCTGACCCGCGGCGAGGGCGCCCCGACCCGGGACGAGTTCCTGGAGCGGTTCGCGCCGGCGATCTCCCCAGGCTTCGACCCCGACCTGCACCTCGAGCGGATCGGCCTCGCCAACCAGACCACCATGCTGTCGAGCGAGTCGCTCGAGATCTCGGGCATGCTGAGCGACGCGGTGCGCGCGCGGTACGGCGAGGCGGAGCACGCGGAGCGGTTCCTGTCGTTCGACACCATCTGCAGCGCCACCCAGGACCTGCAGGACGCGGCCCTCGAGCTGGGCCGCAGCGGCACGCTGGACGTGATCGTGGTGGTGGGCGGCTACAACTCGAGCAACACCAGCCACCTGGTCGAGATCGGCGGCGAGTTCTGCGCGGCGTACCACATCGACGGCGCCGCAGAGATCGAGTCGGCCGAGGCGATCCACCACCAGCCGCTGGGCAAGAAGGAGCGCTCCCTCACCCGGGACTGGCTGCCGGCCGGGCCGGTGACGATCGGGATCACCGCCGGCGCCTCGACGCCGAACCGGACGGTGGGCGAGGTGATCGAGCGGATCCTCGCGGTGCGCGGGATCGACGGCGAGGTGCTGCGCGAGGCCCTGGCCCTGGCGAAGCCGGAGCGGCCGCTGCCCCTCGCGGGGGGAGAGAGCTGAGCCGGCCTACACCGCGGGCTCGGCCTACGCGATCGGGTGGGAGGACCGGCTCGGTCGCCTGGCGCCGGGCTACCTGGCCGACCTCGTGATCCTCGACCCGGCCGTCGACCCCGCCGACCCCGCGACGCTGTGGGAGGGCGCGGCGCGGACGGTGATCGTGGGCGGCGAGGTCGCGCGGGAGCGGTAGCGGAGGCCCGAGGCGCCGCTACACTGCAGGTATGGCTCAGGACCTCCTCGCGTACGAGCGCGCCCCTGCCGTCGACGGCTACGTCGTCCTGACGGGCGCGACCTGGTCCGACTACCAGCGCATCCTCGAGCTGAGGGGGGAGCGGGCGATACCGCGCGTGGCCTACCTCGAGGGTGTCCTGCAGCTCATGAGCCCGTCCCGCCGCCACGACTACGTCAAGTCGATGCTGGGGCGCCTGGTCGAGGCCTGGTGCCTCGAGAAGGGCGTCGAGGTGACCGCCTACGGCTCCTGGACGCTGGAGAACAAGGAGGGGGAGGCGGGCGCCGAGGCGGACGAGTGCTACGTGCTGGGCGACGTCGAGGATCCGCTCCGGCCCGACATCGTGATCGAGGTGATCGTCACCTCGGGCGGGATCGACAAGCTGGAGGTCTACAAGAAGCTCGGCGTGCCGGAGGTCTGGTTCTGGAAGGACGGGGTCATGAGCCTGTACGCCCTGCGCGGTGAGTCCTACCAGCCGATCGAGGGCAGCGAGCTGCTGCAGGGGATCGACCTCGAGCAGCTGCTGCGGTTCGTCGCCGTGACCCCCATGACGCGGGCGGTTCGGGAGTACCGCGCTGCGCTCCGCCAGGCGAACGGCTAGCGGACGAACCACACCCGGCGGATCGTGTCTCCGTCGACCTCGTAGATCGCCACCGCCTCGACCTCACCCGCGTCGCTCAGCCCGCGCACCCGCTCCTGGTCGATCACCACCTGCCCCTGGGCGATCCGCTGCACGACGTCCGCGTGCAGGGCGGTCCGCTCCCGAAACATGGGCCCGTACCGCTCCCGCAGGGCCGCGTGGCCGGTGAGGCGCAGCTCTCCCGAGGGGAAGTCGCGCACCTCGACTTCGGGGTGGTAGCAGGCGGCGAAGGCCTCGAGGTCGCGGGCGTTGTAGGCGTCGAGCTGGCGCTGAGCGAGGTCGGCGGGGGTCGTCATGGCGCGGCAGTGTAAGCGGTTCCCGCGCGCGCCTCCACGGCGTCGGCCCCTGCTGGGCCAAGCACGCGCGAGGCCGTGGACCCAACCCAGGGTAGGGTCCACGGCCCGCCTTGCGGTCGAGGGGGCTTGCACCGTTGACCCGGGGTCACTGACCGCGGGTCAGCGAAGGGGGGCGAGTGGGCGCAGGGCGCTCAGCCGCCGCTCAGTGCTTGTCGACCGTGACCGCGTCGAGGGCGACCGAGACGTTGGTGATCGTCTGGTCGGCCGCCGTCAGGTTGATCGTCATGACGTACGCCGACGGGCCCTGGTAGTCGGCGCCCGGGACGCCGGGTCGCACGGCCACCTTGCTGGCCAGACCCTCGAACGAGGCCGGCGAGCCGGTGCGGGCGAACCCGGTCACCTTGGCGCCCAGCTCGGGGCGGGTGAGGTCGACCACGAACAGGGCGCTCTCGTTGAGGTCGAGGGCATACAGGTAGTCGCCGGTGTGGGAGAGGCCGATGCTCGACACGTAGTTGGTGCTGGCCGCGCTGCCGAGCTCGTAGCCGCCCAGGAAGCGGGCGGACAGGTCTGCGCTGGCGGTGGCCCCCACCCGGTCCCCGAGGCCGACGAGGTCGAGGATGTAGACCCGATCGTCGCTCTGGCAGGCGACGTAGCCGCGGGCGCCGTCGGGCGAGACGACGACCGGGCCGTGGGGGTCGACGCCCACCCCGGGGAAGGCGATCGAGCCGACCTTCGTCATGGTGGCGGGGTCGATCACGTCGACCGCGCCGGCCTGCCCGCGGGGCCCGGCGTTGGTCACCAGCACCAGCTCACCCTGAGACGTCTCGACGCGGGTGAGGGCGGTGGGGTTGAAGGTGCTGGTCTGCAGCAGCGCCCCCGAGCCGGTCAGCGTGCGCGAGGCGACGTCGATCGTGTAGGCGGTGACCGACCCCGGGTTGAGGTCGAAGCTGGCGTCGAAGTTCGACGAGCAGAAGATCAACCTGCCCCCCGCGACCACCGCCCCGGCGGTGAAGGTCATGGGCAGCGCCTGGCCGCCCACGTCGACCCCCTGGTCGTTCAGCGTCCCGGCGGGCCAGGTGGCGGTGAGGGCGGTGAAGTCGAACCAGGTCACGTCCTGGGCGCCCTGGGCCGTGGTGGGATCGAACAGGGCCACGCCCTCCCCGCCGCTGCCCGAGGTGGTGAGGAGCGCCAGGCTCGCCGACTGCACGTTGAGCGCGCCGGTGGCGACCCCCTGCTGGAGGGGCGCCCCGAACAGGTCGATCGCCCGGTCGAGGGTCGGGCTCTGGCCAGACAGGCTCAGCACCCGCACCGTCCCCTTGTCCTCCACCACGAAGGCCTTGTCCGGGACGGCGGCCGGGATCGCCAGGTCGGAGGTCGAGACGTGCTCCTTGAAGGCGGCGTAGGCGTCGGTGGTGAGGGTGGCCTGCACCGGCGCGCTGCCGGCGGTGACGCCGACCACGCTGCCGCCGGGGTGGGGGAGCGCGGTCGCGGGCGTGGCGCTGGTGGTGGGGGCGGCGCCGCTGGCGGTGTTGCTGCTGCCGCCCCCGCCGCCGCAGCCGACGGCGCCGAGGGTGGACAGGGCGAGGAGCCCCAGCAGGGCCGGGGAGGAACGAAGGGTCGTGAGGGACATGGTGGGGGTGCTTTCCTGCTGCACCGAGCGGTCCACGGGGAGGTGACCCGTGCGGCGAGGCCGCGGGGCCGCGGGGTCCGGTCGATCTCGTGCCACGAAGATCGAAGGGCGGTCG
>JAWLGW010000732.1:0-4171 GCA_041690735.1 Planctomycetota bacterium | reverse complement strand
TGCGCCTCCTCGTCGGGGTCGGGGTGGTCCTCGTCGTACAGGAACTCGGTCCGGTAGAGGCCGATCCCCTCGGCGCCGAACTTGAGCGCCTGCGCGATCTCCTCCGGATAACCGATGTTCGCGAACAGCCGCACCCGGTGCCCATCGAGGGTCTCGGCCGGCAGCGTGAGGAGCTCGTCGAGTCCGCGCTGATACTTGACGAACTCCTTCTGGCGCTCGCGGTACAGCTTGAGGGTGGCCTCGTCGGGGTCGACGATCACCTTGCCGCGCCGGCCGTCGAGGATCACGAGCTCGCCGCCGGTGACGTCGCCGGTGATCAGGCCGAGGCCCACCACCGCCGGGATATCGAGGCCCTGGGCCAGGATCGCCGTGTGCGAGGTCTTGCCGCCGTGGTCGGTGGCGAAGCCCAGCACCTTGTCGTCCGGGAGCTCGGCGATCTGCTGCGGCGTGAGGTCCCGCGCGATCACCACCACCTGGGTGGTCAGGTCCTTGAGGGTCTCGCGCTTCTCGCCCAGCAAGTGGCGCAGGAGCCGCCGCTCGAAGTCGTCGAGGTCGGTGAGCTTCGAGGAGAGGAAGGGGATCCCCGCCCACTGCTTGCGGAAGGAGGTGACGCGCCGGGTGACCGCGTGCTCCGCCGAGACGCCGCGCTCGACCTGCTCGCGCACGGGCTGCGTGAACTGGGGGTCGTCGTACAGGCCGACCTGGAACTCGAGGATCCGCGCCACGTCGGCCGGCACCTGCCCCGAGATCGTCTCCTTGAGGGCGTTGACCTCGTCCTTGGCGGCGGCGACCGCCTGCAGGAAGCGGCTCCACTCGCCCTCGATCCACACGGCGGTCGGGGGCCCGCTGCGCACCAGGCGCTGGGTGGGGAGGCGGTAGTTCTCGGCCTCGAGGACGAACGCTTCGGCAATGACGATCCCGTCGACGACCGGGATCCCGCGGCGGATCTTCACAGGGAGGATTGTAATCGAGGGAAGAGGTGGAGGTGGGCTCGGCGCCAGTCCTGGGGATAGCGGAGGTCCGATGTGTCTCGTAAGGTGTGTCGCCGCGGCTCACAGCGAGCCGGAACGGGAGGCGCTCGCTCATGAGCCCCACTTCTGCGCCCTTGACCGAGGTCGAGCGGGTCACCGTGCGGTTCGCCGGCGACTCCGGCGACGGCATGCAGCTGACCGGCACCCAGTTCACGACCACGTCCGCGATCGTGGGCAACGACGTCAGCACCTTCCCCGACTTCCCCGCCGAGATCCGGGCGCCCGCCGGGACCCTCCCCGGGGTCTCGGGGTTCCAGATCCAGTTCGGCAGCATCGACATCCGCACCGCCGGCGACGCGCCCGACGTGCTGGTGGCGATGAACCCCGCCGCCTTGAAGGTCAACCTGCACGACCTCAAGGACGGGGCCACGATCCTGGTCAACGCCGACGCCTTCAGCGAGACCAACCTCAAGAAGGCGGGCTACGCGGCCAACCCCCTCGAGGACGGGTCGCTCCAGGCCTACCGGGTGATCGCCCAGCCGATCACCGACCTGACGCGCAAGGCCCTCGACGACGTCGACCTCGACTCGGGCTCCAAGGACCGCTGCAAGAACTTCTTCGCGCTGGGCGCCATGTTCTGGCTGTACGACCGCCCGCTCGAGCCGACCCTGGACTGGATCTCGGCCAAGTTCGCCGGCAAGCAGGTCCTGATCGACGCCAACCACAAGGCGCTCAAGGCCGGCTACTACTTCGCCGAGACCACCGAGGTGTTCACCACCCACTACCGGGTCAAGCCCGCCACCCACCTCCCCAAGGGCGAGTACCGGCAGGTCATGGGCAACGAGGCCATGGCCCTGGGGCTGCTCACCGCGGCCCACAAGGCGGGCCTCGAGCTGTTCTACGGCAGCTACCCGATCACCCCCGCCTCGGACGTGCTCCACTACCTCAGCAAGTACAAGCACTTCGGGGTGAAGACCTTCCAGGCCGAGGACGAGATCGCGGCGGTGTGCGCGGCGATCGGCGCCTCGTTCGGGGGCGCGCTGGGGGTGACCGGGACCAGCGGGCCGGGCGTCGCGCTCAAGGCCGAGGCGATCGGCCTGGCGGTCATGACCGAGCTGCCGCTGGTGATCTGCAACGTGCAGCGGGCCGGCCCCAGCACCGGCATGCCGACCAAGACCGAGCAGGCCGACCTGCTGCAGGCCATGTTCGGCCGCAACGGCGAGAGCCCGGTCGCGATCGTGGCGCCCGCCACCCCGGCCGAGTGCTTCGACATGGCGATCGAGGCGGTGCGGCTGGCGCTGACCCACATGGTGCCCGTGTTCATCCTCTCGGACGGCTACCTGGCGAACGGCGCCGAGCCCTGGCAGCTCCCCGACCCGGCGGACATCCCCGAGATCCCCGTCACCTTCGCCGACGCCAGCGCCCTGGGCCCCGACGGCTTCCAGGGCTACCGCCACGACCCCGACACCCTGGCCCGACCCTGGGCCCTGCCCGGGACGCCCGGGCTCGAGCACCGCATCGGCGGCCTCGAGAAGTGGGACGTGACCGGCAACATCAGCTACGACCCCGCGAACCACCACCACATGTGCGAGCTGCGGGCGGACAAGATCGCCAAGATGGAGGTGCCGCCGATCCAGCTCGACGGCCCCGAGGAGGGCGACCTGCTGGTGGTGAGCTGGGGCGGCACCTACGGCTCGGTCGTGTCGGCGGCCGAGCAGGTGCGCAGCAGCGGCCGCTCGATCTCGGTGGCCCACCTGCGCTACCTCAACCCGCTGCCGCCGAACATCGAAGAGGTGTTGGGACGCTTCAAGAAGGTGCTGGTGCCCGAGCTCAACCTCGGTCAGCTGGCCATGATCCTCCGCGCGCGCTTCCTGGTGGACGCGATCAGCTTCCCCAAGGTCCAGGGGCGGCCGTTCCAGGTGGGCGAGCTGGTCGAGAAGTTCGAGGAGGTGCTGGGGTGACCGAGACGACGCTGCCGAGGAAGCTGACCCGCAAGGACTTCGTCTCGGACCAGGAGGTGCGCTGGTGCCCGGGCTGCGGGGACTACGCGATCCTCGCCGCGATCCAGAAGACGCTGCCCACCCTGGGGGTCCCCAAGGAGAAGATCGTGTTCGTGTCGGGGATCGGCTGCTCCAGCCGCTTCCCCTACTACATGAACACCTACGGGTTCCACACCATCCACGGGCGGGCGCCGGCCTTCGCGACCGGGCTCAAGTGCACCAACCCCGACCTGCAGGTGTGGCTGGTCACCGGCGACGGCGACGGGCTGAGCATCGGCGGCAATCACCTGCTGCACGTGATCCGCCGCAACCTCGACGTCAACATCCTGCTGTTCAACAACCGGATCTACGGCCTCACCAAGGGCCAGTACTCGCCCACCTCCGAGCAGGGCAAGATCACCAAGTCCACGCCCTACGGCTCCCTGGATCGGCCGGTCAACCCGCTGCGGTTCGCCCTGGCCAGCGAGGCCACCTTCGTCGCCCGCACCTACGACAGCGACCTCAAGCACATGGGCGAGGTGTTCCAGGCGGCGGCGCAGCACCGCGGGGTGTCGTTCATCGAGATCCTGCAGAACTGCGTGATCTTCAACGACGGGGCCTTCGAGCAGGACGTGGCCAAGAAGGTGCGCAAGGACCGCCTGCTGTACCTCGAGCACGGCAAGCCGCTGACCTACGGCAAGGGCGGCACCAACGGCCTGCGCCTGCGCGGCCTCGACCTCGAGTCGGTGTCCTGGGAGGGCGACGCCCGCCCCGACGACCTGGTGGTCCACGACGCCGCCCGCCCCGGCGCCGTCCTGGCGAACATGCTCACCGAGCTGGACAACCCGCTGGCGGTGGGGATCTTCCGGCAGGTCGAGGCGCCGGTGTACGACGTCGACCTCGTGGAGCAGGTGGAGCGGGCCAAGAAGAAGGTGGGCCACACCGACCTGGCGAAGCAGTACCGGGCCGGCGCTAGCACCTGGCAGGTCGACTAGAGCCGCAGGGAGGTAGGGGAAGCCGGGGAGGCTGTCGCTCCTCTGAGCGCGCCTCGACGCTGTCGCTGGAGCGCGGCTCCTCGACGCTGTCGCTGGAGCGCGGCTCCTCGACAAGAGCCTCATCTCGCGCAGAGGCGCGGCGGGCGCTCCAGGGGGAGAGGTCCGCGCCGAGGACCAGGGCTGGATCTCTCCCTGCGCGGGCGCCTCTCGCTCGCGATGAGTTCTC
>JAWLGW010000731.1:0-4172 GCA_041690735.1 Planctomycetota bacterium | reverse complement strand
TCGCCGCCGCCGAGGCGCGTCCTGAGGGAGCGGGCCAGGGTGCGGCTCGCCCCAGCGGGTTGCGGACCTCGTGGGCGACCGACACCAGCAGCCGCAGGAGCGCGTCGGTGCGCGCCTGCTGCGCCGAGCGCTCGGCGGCGATCCCCAGCGCCGCGGCCAGGAGCAGGGCGATCACCGCCACCGCCGTCACGGGCACCCAGGCCTGGCGCGCCTGGTCGGCGATCACGTCCTGGTGGTAGAGCACGTACACGCCGCCGCGACCGGCGACCGGGCCGTCGGTCGCGCCCGCGGCCGCCACCACCGGCAACGGCGCCACACCCAGGGTCATGCGCTGCCCCTGCAGGCGAGCGGTCACGACCTCGGGACGCTGCGGCACCGGCCCCAGCGCGCCCTCTGCCCGGGCGCGGGCGAAGGCGTCGCTCCCCGCGGGGTCGAGGCTGGAGGCGACCGGCCGCCCGGCGCCGTCGACCACCACCACGTCGGCCGCAATGTACTCGGCGATCCGCTCCAGGGCGGGGTCGGTGAGGGGGAACCCTCCGCCGCCCAGCAGCCCCGCCGTGTGCACCAGCTCCAGCCGCACCCGGTCCTCGACCGCCCGCCCGGTCAGGTGCATGGTCAAGAAGGCGGTGGCGCCCACCAGCAGCGTCGCGCCGGCCAGGAACAGGGCCAGCAGCCCCGCCCGCCGGGGCGGCGCGCCGAGGTGCAAGCCGAGCTGAGGCGCAGAGGCGGGCATGGGGAGCGAGCGTACCAGAAACACCGAGGCCGGTGGGGCAGAAACCCACGCCGTCGCTCGTCGGCGCCCTCCTGTGGCGCTCCTCAGCGGCGCCGCGCGCGAGCAGGTCGCCAGGTGGTACGGGCGGCCGGCGCACGCTGCCGGGCTGTCGCTCCCGCTCGATATCGTGCCGCTGTGTTCGTGCTTTGTTCGTGGCGTGAATCCGGAGGGACCATGGCAGACCTCGATCTCGGCGGCAAGGTCATCCTGCAGACGCGACCTGCGGACCTCGTCCGCCTGGTCGCGCCCGGCTTTCGCCGGCGCCTCCATCCGCTCAACGCGGAGGTGGTCAAGGCAGTGGCCATCGCCGACGGCGTGTTCAGCGCGGGACGAGGGGCCGAGATGGAGCTCTACCAGCTCGAGTTCGTGGCCGCTCCTGGCAGCAGGACCGGCCGCGACGTCCTCCGGCGCGCCTGCCTGCTGTTCGCAGCGCACCTCCGTCCGGTGCACATCGTCGTCGTCTACATGCACCCCGCCGCCGACGATCGTCGAGGTCCCGAGGCGTTCCACCTCCCCATCGGCCGCGCCCCGGTCCCGGTGGAGCTCGAGGTGGTGCGACTGTGGGAAGACCTCGACGCGGCTGAGGTGCTGCAGCGGCCCCGGCCCCCGCTCGGGTTGTTACCGCTCGTCGGTCTGATGCGAGGTGCCACGCTGGGGGCCGTCGCCCGGGCCGCGGCGGCCATCTGCAAGCACGCTCGCACCTCGGGTCAGCGCGCGGACTTGCTGGCGGCGCTGCGTCTCCTGAGCGCCTGGGCCTTCAACGACCGCGAGCTCAATGGCATCATCACACTGGAGGCGATCATGAAGGCATCTCCCACGGTCAAGTCGATCCTCGAGCAGGCCCGCGCTCAGGCGGCTGCAGAGGGACGCGCAGAAGGCCAGCGCGAGCTCCTGCTCCGCCAGCTTCACGTCCGCTTCCGCGCGCTGCCTCAGCGGGTGATCGATCGGGTCGGCGCGGCGCAGCCCGACGCGATCGCCGTGTGGAGCGAGCGGGTCCTCACGGCGGCCTCGCTGGACGAGGTATTCAGCGACTGACGCGCGCCGCGCCGGAGCCCGGCCTCGCGTCGCGGTCCGCGCTACAGGAAGTAGTCCTTCCGGTCCTCCGACGGCTCGAGCGCCTCGAGCTTGGCGGGATGCGCGATCAGGTCCTCGATGAACCAGTTGACGTGGTTGTAGAGGCAGGTGACCTCCTTGCACTCCTCGCGAGCGTCGAAGTGCTCGATGAGGCGCAAGGTGCTCTTCTGGGTCTGGCGCAGCTCGTCCGGCGTGGCGTAGCTGTGCTTGTCGCCGATCTTGGCCTGGTCGACGTGGCGGTACACCGGGCAGTTGAACAGGCCCAGGGGGCTGAGCACCTGCCGGAAGAACTGCATGTGGCAGTTCTTGGGCTGGTCGGTGTAGTTGCGGTAGGTCCCGTTCTCGAGCACCTTGAGGTTGGTGCTCTCGATCACCCGGAAGCCGTCCCCGTGCAGCGCCTTGGCCTTGTCCACCTCGGCGCGGATGCGCGCCATGATCGGGTCGACCTTGGCCTCGTCCTGGGTGAGCTCGACGATCTCGGCGTTGTTCCGCTCGGCCCGGGTCAGGAACGGCTTGAAGGAGATGTAGTCGAACCGGTGCGCCTTGGCGAGCTCGGCGGCCGTCACGATCTCGTCCACGTTCTCGTGGATCTGGAAGTCGTTCGCCTGGCAGTCGTCCCAGACGATGATGTAGCTGAACCCGATGGTGAAGTTGGGGTTCTTCTCCTTGATCGGGGGGATCTGCTGGCAGATCCACTCCAGCGTGATGTGCTTCTTGCGCGGCTTGTGCATGGCGATGAAGGTGTCGTTCGTCCCCGAGTCCAGGGACAGGCGCACCCAGTCTTCGGGCTCGAGCACGTCGGCCACCGCCAGGATCTTGTCCATCATGCTGCCGTTGGTGACCACGCCCACCTTGAGGCCGAGGGCCTTCATGTGGCGCATGATGTCCTCGAACCCGGGGTAGACCGTCGGCTCGCCGCCGCCGATCACGATCACCGAGCGCAGGCCCCGGCGGGCCATCTCGGTGAGCGAGTCCTTGAGCTTGTCGTGGTCGTAGCGGATCCCGGTGTTGAGGATGTCGAAGTCGACGCAGTGGTCGCACCGGTAGTTGCAGGCGGTGGTCACGTCGAGGTTGATCGACAAGGGGGCCTGGTCGGGCGCCTGCTCCAGCAGCTCGTCCAGGGTGCGGCCCTGCGCCCGGGCCGCCCGCCAGTCGGCCTGCCAGCGGACGTACGCCTGCAGCCGCTCGAGCACGTCGGGCTGCCGGAGCTTGGCCGCGAAGTCGTGGATCGGCGACAGCTCGACCTGCTTTTCCTTGCCGGCGGTGGCGAGCTTTCGGGTCATGGGTCCTCTCCCCCAGCGGTGGCGGCGACGAGCGCCTGGAGGTGCGTCATGCCTTCGAGCGCCGCGTCGCGGTCCGGCGGAGCGCCGGCCCGGGCGCGGCGGACGAAGTCCTCCACGGCGGTGGCCAGCGGATCCCGCACCGGGACACGAGCGCCCTCCGCGGCGAATGATATCGCGTACTCCGGGAGTTTCACGCGTCGACTGACTTCGCGCCCGTTGATCGCGTACCCCGCCGGGCGGGGCGGCTCGGGGCAAGGACGCAGCCGCAGCTCCGCCGCGACCGCGGGGGCGCCGCTGCGGGGGCGATGCGTCCAGCGCAGGACCTGCTCGTCCGGTTCGTGCCGGGGCTGCACCAGCCGCACGTCTTCGATCGCGCTGGGCCCCACCAGGGCCTGCAACATGCTGAGCGGGTGCGACGCCGAGTCGCGCACCATGCCGGGCAGCTCGGGATCGAGCGGGCTCAGGCGCATGGTGAAGCGCTCTACCGGGCGTCCCTCTCCGTAGGCGTCGGGGTGGATCTCGCGGAAGGCGGGCAGCGTGAAGGGCCACTGGGCGTTCACCGTCAGGGTGCGCCCGGCGGCGGTCAGGCGGTCGATCGCCTGCGCCGCACGCCCCGGCGCCTCGGGGTCGTCGCTCCAGAACAGCGGCTTCTCGCACAGGACGTGGCACTCGGCCCCCGCCGCGGCCTCGAGCTGGTCCAGGTGCGCCGCCGGGGGCGAGCAGATCGCGACCGCGTCCACGTCCTCCGCCTCGAGCAGCGCCTCGAGGGTCGTGTAGCCGCGAGCGCCGATCCCGTGGCGGGCGCGCAGGTGGGCGCAGGCCTCCTCGACCGTGGCCGGGGTGGTGCCGACCACCGCGACCACCTCGCAGCCCTGGCGGGCGAGCTCCCGCGCCACCCACTCGCCGGTCCCCTGCCGGCGACGGCGCGCCCCCACCACCGCGACTCGCCCGCGGAAGGTCACCGGCGCAGCGGGTCGGGTTGGGGCAGCCCCAGCTCGCGCAGCTCGTCCTTCCAGGCGGCGACCGAGCGTGCCACGCCCTCC
>JAWLGW010000730.1:0-4176 GCA_041690735.1 Planctomycetota bacterium | reverse complement strand
ACGCCTCGCTGAAGCCGCTGGAGAGGATCACCGGGAGCTCCGGTCGGATCGCCCGCAGCGAGCGGGAGGTCTCGGCCCCGTCCATGTCGCGCATGAGCAGGTCGACCACCGCCAGGCGGACCTCGGCGTGCTGTCGCAGGAGCGCCACGCCCTCCTCGCCGCCGGCGGCCGTCAGCACCGTATAGCCGAGGGCTTCTAGGGTAAGGCGCGCGACGGCGCGCACGTGCTCCTCGTCGTCGATCACGAGCACCGTCCCGCTGCGGGCGCCGGCGCCGACGCGGGGGAGGACGGCCGGAGGAGCCCGCCGCGGCGCGGGGATCCCCAGGCTCGGGAGCAGGAGCCGAAAGGTGGCCCCTCGCCCGGGAGCGCTGGTGACCGACACCGCGCCGCGGTGGCTGCGCAGGATCCCCAGCACCGCCGCCAGGCCCAGCCCCCGGCCGGTGAACTTGGTGGTGAAGAAGGGGTCGAAGATGCGGCGGAGCGTGGCCTCGTCCATGCCGCAGCCCTCGTCGCGCACCTCGAGCAGCACGTACTCCTCCGCCTCGAGCAGGTCGTCGCCGAACCGCGGCAGGGCGCGCGCCTCCTCCCCCGTCACGCGCGCCGTTCGCACCCACACGGTGCCCGCCGCTCCCTCCAGCGACTCGGAGGCGTTGGTGACCAGGTTGAGCACCACCTGCCGCAGCTGAGTGGCGTCGCCCTCGACCGCGGGGAGGGCGCCGTCCAGCGCCATGTCGACCCGGGTCCGACGCGAGATGCTGGCGGCGGCGAGGGTCCCCATCTCGCGCACCAGCGGATCGAGGTCGAGGGGCTCGACCAGGAGCCTCCCGCGGCCCGAGTAGGCGAGCAGCTGCTGGGTCAGCTCCGACGCGCGCAGCGCCGCCTGGCGGGCCGACTGCAGGCCGGCGAAGGCGGGCTGGTCGGGCGGGAGGTCGAGGGCGGCCAGCTCGATGTGTCCCAGCATGCCCACCAACAGGTTGTTGAAGTCGTGGGCGACGCCGCCCGCCAGGACGCCCAGGCTCTCCATGCGCTGCGCGTCCTGGATCCGCCGCTCCAGCTCCCGGCGCCGCTCCTCGGACCGCTTGAGCTCGGTGACGTCGAGGAACGTCACGACGACCCCCAGGAAGGCGCTCGAGACCGGGTCCGCCAGGGGGGCGGCGGTGAACACCGCCCAGGTCAGGCCGCCATCGGGGGTGCGCACGCCGATCGTCATGGGCGGCTGGGGCTGCCGGGTCGCCAGGCAGCGCGCGACCGGATAGTCCTCCACCGGACAGGGGCTGCCGTCTTCGTGGTACGTCTGCGGGTCGAAGTCGGCGATGTAGCGGCGGGTCAGCTCGTCGTAGGACAGGCCCAGCAGCCTCAGGGCCTCCGCGTTCGCCTTGAGGACCGCGCCGGTGGGGGAGACCACCACCACGCCCCCGGGGACGGTCTCCAGGATCCGCTGGTTGAGCTCTTCACTCTCGCGGACCGCGGTCTGGGCGCGCTCGAGGTCGCGACGCCGCTGCTCGTGCTCGCCCTCCACCTCGACCAGCGTGCGGGCCAGGGCCTGGGCCAGCTCGCGCTGCTGGGCCGGATCGAGCGCTCGAAGGTCGAGCTGGGCCAGGAGCCGAGCCGCCCGTTCCTGTGGGGTCACGAGCAGACTGTAGCGAACGCCGCGTCGGCGCGCCGCTGGTCCAAGTGGGCGCAGACCGCTACGATCGCGCCGTGGACGACGCCCCCGCCGACCCTTCCAGCCCCGGGCCGCGGCCCCTGCCCCAGGCGCGCCCCCGGCGCGGCATCCTGAGCGAGGAGACCGTCCACCGCCCCGACCAGGACCCGAATGTCGAGAATCCCTACTGGCTGGACGAGGAGCCCGCGGAGCACCCGTCGCCCGAGCTGGGGTGCATTCGTCGGGGCCTGTGCTGCCGCACCAACCCGGGCTGGTTCGGACCGGGCGAGGTGGAGGCGGCGGCGAGGCTGCTGGACCTCGAGCCCGACGCCTTCGTCCGTCGCTACGCCGTCGTCACCTCCGTCGAGGTGGCCGACTCCGAGAGCGGGGAGGCGAGGACCGTGTACGCCTTCGCGCCCGTGAAGCTGGGTCGCGATCGGGTGCCGCTGCTCAAGCCCGGCAGCGTCGCCGACCGCCTCTACTACCAGCTCCGCAGCCCGTGCGTGTTCTTCGGCGACGGCGGCTGCCGGATCTACGAGGCGCGCCCGATCGAGTGCCGCCGCTACGTGTGCACCAACGCCGACGAAGACAACCTGTCGCACCAGGAGCTGGCGCAGCTGTGGCTTGCGGCCGAGCGGGGCGAGCAGTCGCCCAGCGCCTGAGCGATGCGCCGCCGGCCGCTCAGTCGAGGGGCAGCAGCGCCTCGGCGTCCCACACCTCGACCCGGCAGTCGGCTCGGGTCAGCAGCAGCCGGGAGCCGTCGGGGGAGAGGGTGAGGGAGCGATACGGGACCTGACGGCGGATGCGGCGGGCCGGCGCCGTGAGGTCGGCGCCCGGTCCGATGCTCCACACGCACAGCTCAGCGTCGCCCGTGGAGCGGGTGAGCCCGCCCTGGTCCTCGTCCATGAAGGCGCCCGAGGCGCTGTACAGCCAGGACCCGCTGGGGTCGAACGCCACGCCGGTGACCCACTCGGCGTGGGCCCGGTGGGAGAGGACGCCGCTCTCCCCCTCCGCATCTTCGGGGCCCAGGAGCAGCGGAGTGGCGGAGCCGATCGCTTGGAGGCGGACCTCGCCCCCCTTGGTGCCGACGGCGAGCCGACGACCGGCGCGGTCGAAGGCGGCGGCGAACGCGGCGAAGTCCCGGACCACCGACGTCCTCGGCAGGAGGCGCCCGCCCGGCGTCCACAGGCAGAGCACGTCCCGGGCGCCCCAGTCGGAGCCCTTCCCTGCGCTGAAGCCGGCGGCGAGGTGGCCCGAGGGGCCGAAGGCGAGGGTGTGCACCTGCTCGCGGGGTCCGTCCCAGCGCCCCTCGAAGTGGAGCGTCTGGGCGTCCCAGTCGACGCGGTACAGGTAGAGTCCGTCGCGATAGGTGAGGCCCAGCGCCAGACGTCCCGAGGCGGGGAAGTAGGCGCTGGCGGTCACGCGCTCGACCTCGCCCTGGCCCTCTTCGACCCACGGTGAGCCCGACGGGGCAGGCAGCGGTCGCGACCGGACGGTCGGGCGGCCTGGCGCGGCCAACGTGATCCACTGCACCCCGCGGCGGGCCCAGCCGACGGTGAGGAGGCGCCGGCCGTCCGGGTGAGCGACCACCCCGTGCACCTGCTCGTTCGTCTCCACGTCGGCGACCTGCGCCCCGCGCGCGTCGACGATCCGCACCGTCGAGTGGTGGCCGTCGTAGCACACGGCCTCGCCGCTGCGGCCCACGAACAGCGCGCCGCGGGAGTAGGCGGCGCGCTCGTCGTGAGGCAGCGCGGGCAGGTCGAGCTCGCGAAGGAGGGCGCTCGGCGCCTCGGGCTCGCCGGACGACGGGGCGCGCTCCCCTTCGGAGGGCTGGACGCCGGGCGAGGCCGCCCGCGGGGCGGGCGGCTCCTCCTCCGCTGGGGCGGGCGGCCCCTCCTCCGCTGGGACGAGCGGCCCCTCCTCCGCTGGGACGAGCGGCCCCTCCTCCGCTGGGGCGAGCGCCCCGGGATCGGCGGCGGCGCTGGGAGGTCCTCGGCGAGCCGCGCCGAGCGCTCCCAGCCCGGCGAGCAGGACGACGAGCGCTCCTGTGGCCGCCGCGGTCGTGCGGCGGGACGGTGTCCGGCGCTGCCCACCTTGCAGGAAGCGGTCGAGGTCGTCGCGCAGGGCAGCGGCGGATGAAGGCCGGCTGGCCGCGTCCTTGGCGAGGCACCGGCGCAGGATCGCCTCCAGCTCGGTCGGCACGGCCGGGTCGTCTCGCGACGGCCAGCGCGGCTCCTTCTCCAGGACGGCGAGCAGGAGCTGGGCCACCCCTCCCTCGAAGGGGGGGCGGCGGGCGAGGAGGAAGAACAGGATCGCCCCCAGGCCGTACACGTCGGTCCGTTGGTCGAGGGGCGTCGTGCGCGCGCCGCTGGCCTGCTCAGGCGCCATGTAGGCGGGGGTGCCCAGCACGTCCCCGGTGCGGGTCAGGGTCTGGGCGTCGAGCTCGCGCGCCAGGCCGAAGTCGAGCAGGACCGGGCGCCCGTCCGGGCGCAGGATCACGTTGGCCGGCTTGAGGGCTCGATGGAGGACTC
>JAWLGW010000729.1:0-4191 GCA_041690735.1 Planctomycetota bacterium | reverse complement strand
CAGGTGCGCGGCGATCGGCTGCGAGGAGCGGGAGACGGTGCGGCCCGGCGGCGCCCCGGTCGCGGCGTCCGCGGCGCGGGGGCGCGGGCGGCGCTGGGCGGCGCTGGGCGTCGCGCTGGCGGTGGGCGCGGCCGCGGGGGTGGCGGCCTTCTCGAGGCTCCCCAGGCAGGAGGACGCGGAGCTCTCGTCCCTCCTCCAGAGGGCCGCCGCGGTCGAGGCGAGGACCGGCGATATGGCCCGGCGTCACCACCAGGAGAAGCAGCAGCTTCAGGCAGAGAAGGCGCGCCTCCAGGCGGAGCTGGAGCGGCTGCAGGCCGAGCGACAGCAGGCCGCCGAGGAGGGCCAGGAGAAGGCGGCGGCCCTGTGGCGTGAGATCTCGATCCTGTCCGCGGTCACCGGCGCCTCCCCCGAGCGGATCGCCGCCCAGACCGCGATCGAGCTGGAGCTGCAGCGGCGCATGGAGGAGGTCCGGGTCCACGCCGAGCGGCAGGACATGCTGAAGCTGGACGAGGCCCTGGCGGGCGTGCGCGACTGCCTGTGGAAGGACGAGCGGGTCGAGCAGGGGTTGCCGCCCGAGCGGCTGGAGGAGTGGCGGGCCCGCATGGGCGAGCTGGTGGGCCTGCGCTACCGGCTCGAGGACCAGCAGCTTCAGAACCGCGGCCTGGCGCTGCTGGGGCGCCTGACCAAGGCCGTGAACGAGGGGCGGCACGCCGAGGCCAGCGACACCTACACCCGGATCGAGGCCCTGTGGGGCCAGATGCAGATGATCGCTGGCGCGCGGCCCCAGGAGGAGCGGCGGACGAAGCTCCTCGACGCGGCGCAGGAGCTGTTGAACGAGGCCCTGGTACTTATGGGCCCCGAGCAGCCGCGACCGCGCTTGCCCGAGGTGGTCGTCGAGGAGCCGGAGGGGGCCGACGCCGGCGACGAAGAGGACCGTGTGCTGACGGCCGAGCCCGCGCAGGAGGCGCGGCGCGCCGCGGTCGGCAGCAGGGTAGAGGTCCACCTGCTGACCGGCGAGCGCCTGCAGGGGATCCTGCTGCGCCTGGACGGCGACGCCTTGCTGCTGCGCTTGTCGAACGGGGGCGCCGAGGCGCGGATCGACCTCTCCACTGTGGCTGCCCTGCAGACGATCTCCGAGCTGGCGGGGCCGGCGAGGCCGGCGAAGGAGGAGCAGCCGCAGCCTGACGACGCGTTCACCCGCGCCGGGGTCGCGGTAGGCGACACGGTCGCGGTCGGGTTCGACGCGGGCGAGCTGGTGTCGCTCGATCACGAGTCGTATCGCATCAAGCTGTGGAAGGGCGGCCGCTGGGGCGAGACGACGGTCGGCGCGCGCGCCCGCGCGGGCGGGGTGCAGCTCGTCGCGCTGGCGAGCGAGCAGGAGGTGGCGCTGCCGGGCGGCGGCGTCCTCGAGCTGCGGATCCGTCGTCGGGTCGCGAAGGGCGAGCAGGAGCTGCAGGTCGAGGTCCACAACGGCTCGACCGACGCGGCGCTGGGCGGGGTGCTGCTGGAGGCAGCCGTCGATCCGGACCGGGTGCGCGCCGTGGAGGGGGAGTATGCCGCGCTCGAGGCCGAGGGCACGAGCCTCGTGGTGGTGCTGGCGGGGGGGGCGCGGTATCCCCTGGCAGACCCTTCCCTCAGCCACCTCGTCGCGTTCGCGCAGCGGGGCGAGCGACTCCGGATGCTCCTGCGGGACTCGGTGGTGCAGGACGTGCAGCCCGCAGGGGCGGAGCGCTCGAGCCGGTCCGTGCCGTTCCTGGTGACGGGGGTGCTGCTGCCGGGGGAGACGGTGGGCGCCCGCACCTCGCTCACCAACGCCCTGCCGCGGGTCGTCGAGGTCGCGCCGCTCGCGCCCTCGCTCGTGCGGGCGGGTCAGCGCGCGCGCCTGCTGCGCCAGGCCCCGCGCGCCTCCGCTGCGCGGGTGTACCAGCTCGTGACGGTGCGGTCGGTGACGCCGACGGAGCTGGTGATCTCCTCGCACCCCCGCCTCGGCGCGCCCGCCGACCCGGCGACCGAGACGGTGCCGATCTCTGCGGTGGCCGACCTGTACCGCCTCCCCGAGGGCGAGGCGGAGGCGGTCACGGGACGCTACGAGCGGCACGACCTCGGCGCCCGCTGGGTCCGCCTCACCGACGGGCGCACGTTCCGGCTGACGCCGCGCAGCGACGCCGCGACCATCAGCCTGACCAGCGCCCTGCTGCAGGCCAACCGAGCGGGCCAGCCGACGGCGCGGCTGGAGGTGGTGGAGGGCGCCGTCGTGGGCCTGACGGTCGAGTCCAAGCAGTAGCGTCCCTCAGGCGCTCGCCGCCTCCAGCGCCGCCGCCTGAGCGCGCAGCTTGTCGGGCCAGGTGGCCGGGTCCTCGGCCTGATACACCTGCAGGTGCTGCCCCTCCTCGTTGACGAGGTCGCGCGTCCGGCAGCCCAGGACGGTGCGGGCGCAGGCGATCCCGCTCATGGTGGCGCCGACCACGCCATGGCTCAGCGTGCTGGCCCCGCAGTGGAACAGGCCCGGCAGGGGTGTGCGCAGCTGATAGGCCAGGGGCCCGAGGTTGCGCAGGGTCTTCTCGGTGCCGTAGATCGACCCCTGGTGGGCGGCCACGTAGTGCTCGTTGGTGACCGGCGTGCCGAGGTCGGCGAACACCACGTGCTGCTCGATCCCGGGGATCGCCCGCCCCACCGCCTTGAGCATGGCGGCGATCAGCTTCTCCTTGAGCGCCTCGTAGGCGGCGTCCCGCTCGCCCGAGGGGAGGTCCGCCCACCGCAGCAGCGGCTCGTAGGGGTAGAAACAGAACGCCTCCAGGGTGTGGTGCCCGGCGCGGGCCCCGTGGCGGGGGCGCTTGGTGGGGTCCTTGAGGGTGGTGGCGGTGAGGAACAGCCCCGGCGGCTCGTGGTCGAGGGGGACCAGCCCCTTGCGCACCCGCTCCACGTGGCGCGCGTGGGCGTCGAGGTCGGTGGTGCGGGTCCACCACACGTTGCCCGAGGTGAGGCCCGCGGCCCGCAGGTCCATGTCGACCGCCAGGAACAGGCTCAGGACCGACACCGAGTAGCGGGTGCGGTCGAGGCGCCGCCGCAGCCGGCCGCCGAGGTCCTGGGGGGGCAGCAGCCGGAAGGTGCCGGCCGGGTCGGCGTTCGAGATCACCCACTTGGCGCGGACCTCGGTGCCGTCGGACAGACGCACGCCCACGGCGCGCCGTCGCCAGGGCGGCCCCTCCACCAGGATCCGCTGCACCCGCGCTCGCAGGCGCACCTCGCCGCCCTTGCGGCGCAGGGCCCGCTGAAAGGCGCGCGGGATCGCGAACCCGCCGCCCACCGGGTAGTAGCCCCCGTCGAAGTAGTGGGCCTGCACCCCCGCGTGCAGGGCGGCGGGCGCGCGCGAAGGCGGCAGGCCGTGGTCGCCCGCCTGGGCGCTCAGCACCGCCCGCAGCACGGGGTTGCTCACGTGCCGATCGAGGAGCCGCTCCAGCGAGCACAGGCCGTGGCGCAGCACCGTGCCCGCGCGCGCCGGCGCCAGCAGCAGGTCCAGGGGCCCGCGGGCCCGCATGAGCACGCCCAGCTGCGCGTTGAGGCGCTCGATCGTGTCGAGGTAGCCGCGGATCCCCGCCGCCTCGTGGGGCCACCGCTCGCACAGGCGCGCCTCCAGGCGCTCCTTCCCCTTGGGGTAGCGAAACCGCTTCTCCCCCACCACCACCTGGTCGTAGCCCTCGGGGTCGAGCTCGAAGAAGGCGAGGTCCCCGGCGACGCCGAGCCCCTCGTAGATCGCGCGCAGGCGCCCCTCGGGCCCCAGCTCGCCCACGTAGTGGACGCCGGGGCTGAAGCGATAGCCGCCCAGGGTGAAGCTGTGGCACCACCCGCCGGGGACGTAGTGCTGCTCGAGGACCACCACCCGCTGCCCGGCGCGGGCGAGGGACAGGGCGGCGGCCAGCCCGCCCGCGCCCGAGCCGATCACCACCGCGTCGACGTCGCTCCGGGGGTTCTTTGCCATGAGCGCCTCCAGCCGTCATTGTAGGCCGCGCCCGCGGTCCGCTCCGGGGGGGACGGGGAGGCTGTCGCAAGACGGCGGGCGGATCGGAGCACCTCGCGCGGGTGCGGCCTGTGTAGAGGCGTGGCTGTTGGACCGTCCCGAAACGAGCACCCGCGCGAGGTGGGGCGGAGGGACGGCGCGCGCGTCTCTTTCGGAGGCTGCGGTCTCCTCTC
>JAWLGW010000728.1:0-4196 GCA_041690735.1 Planctomycetota bacterium | reverse complement strand
AGACGGCGAGGGCGACGCCGAACAGGAACATGTCCCCTATGGGGTGCCCCTTCCCCAGCACGCCGATCACCCCGACCAGGAGCGCCGCCCCGAGCACGGCGAACCCGATGACGCGGGTGAAGCGCTCCAGGCGGACCAGGAGCGGCGGCTTGCCCCCGGTGGCGGCGGTGACGTCCACCGCCAGCTGCCCGACCAGCGTGCGGGAGCCGGTCTCGACCACCACGCCCTTGCCGCGTCCGCGGATCACCACCGAGCCCGCGTGGCCCATGGTCTTGCGGTCGCCGACCGGCGCCAGGGCGGGGCCGCTCCACCCGGTCTCCTTGAGGACCGGCAGGGACTCCCCCGTCAGCAGGGACTCGTCCACCTCCAGCCCCTGGGCCGAGAGCAGCCGCAGGTCGGCGGGCACCCGGCTCCCCGACTCGAGCCACACCACGTCGCCCGGGACGAGCTCCTGACCGTCGACCTCCTGCGCCTCGCCGTCGCGGATCACGGTGGCCCGGGTGCGGACGAGGCGCTGCAGCGCGCGGCTGCTGCGCTCGGCGCGCCACTCCTGAACGCTCCCGATCGAGGCGTTGAGCAGCAGGACCGCGAAGATGAACCCGGCGTCGCCCGCCTCTCCGATCGCCAGCGACACGCCCCCGGCCGCGGCCAGGATGTAGATCAGCGGGCTGTGGAACTGGCGCAGGAAGATCGCCAGGAAGGAGGGCGGCGCCGCCTCCGGGAGGGCGTTCGGCCCCCAGCGCGCGGCGCGCGCGGTCGCCTCGCCGGCGGTGAGCCCCGCCTCGGAGGCCCCCAGCTGCCCGAGGACTTCGTGGATCGGGGCGACGTGCCAGGGGGTGGGGCGGGACATGAGGGTGGCCTCCGGGGGGGGATCGTGGGGCGGTGGCGCGACGACCTCGGGGGCGTCCGCTCGCCGCTCCAGGGCAAGGTTAGAGGGCCCGCAGGAACGTTCAAGGCGCGGCTCGCGCGGGCGGGCGGACGCCGGGCTCGGGCGAGGCCAAGGCGGCGCCAGCCTACGCCCCGGCGGCGGCGAGAGGGCAGCGCTGGCATGCTGACGGCAGGAGGTGCGCGTCATGACGCCCAAGCAGCGAGTCGAGGAGTGGGTGGCCGCCTTCAACCGGGGCGACGTCGAGGGGCTGGTCGCCTGCTACAGCGAGGACGCCACCAACCACCAGGTGCCGGTCGGGCCGGTGACGGGGCGGGAGGCGATCCGCCAGATGTTCGCGGAGGAGCTCGGGCGCGCCACCATGACCTGCATCGTGGAGAACCTGTTCGAGGACGGCGAGTGGGCGATCCTCGAGTGGCGCGACCCCCTCGGGCTGCGGGGCTGCGGGTTCTTCCGGGTGGTGGACGGGCTGATCGTGTTCCAGCGGGGGTATTGGGACCGGCTGTCCTTCCTGCGGCAGCAGGGGCTGCCGGTACCCGAGGCAGACTGAGCGATGGCCGCTTCGATCGGCCTGAGCAGCGGAGCTCACCGACCTGTGGAGGGCGGATGACGGTCCAAGGTGTACGGGAGCAGCGCCCGGCCGAAGGCGCGGGATCGTGTCCGATCTGCTTTCGGCTCCCGCGAGCGGGGACGGTGTGCGACCGCTGCGGTGTAGACGTACGCACCGGCGATCTCGTGCAGGCTCCGGAGCGGGTCGGCCGCCCCGAGATTCGTGCGGCGTCCGAGCCGGAGGAGGCCTGGGGCCTCGCCGCGGTGGGGCGGCGTGTGGGCGAGGGCGCGTTCGGCGCGCTGGCGGTCACGGCGGTCATGATCTGCGTTCAAGCGCTGCTGGTCTTCGGCATCGCCCGGGCGGGCGGAAGCCTGTTCCTGCTCGCGTACGTGCTGATCTCTCGCGCCCGGGCCGTGGTAAGCGGAGCCCGCCCGTTCCCCCTGACCGAGCTCGGCGGCGAGCTGTTGCGCGCGATGCTGCTGGCGCTGGCCCTGTCGCCCGCGCTGGTCCACCCGGCCGGCGGCGTGGCGGTCGCGCTCGCCTTACCGCTCCTGCTGGGCGCGCTGGCGTCCGAGCGGCCGCTCGCGGACCTCGCGCCGCGCGCGCTGCTGGCCGCCGCGCGTCGGTCGGAGCGGCTGTGGCTCGCGGCGCTGCTCTCGGGCCTCCTGCTCGGCTCCGCCCTGGCGGCCCTCCACGTGACGGGCGTCCTCGACTTGTGGTGGCCGCCGCTGGCGGTGGGCGCGGCGAGCGTCGCGGCGGTCGCCGCTGGCCTCGCCCGGCGAGCGGCGGAGATCCGGCGCTGACCTTCGAGCGGCGGTCGCCGCTCCAGCGAAGCGCTCGTCGTCAGGCCAGCGCCCAGGGCACGAGCGCCTCGCGCACCACGCGCCACACGGCGGCTTCGTCGCCCAACAGGCCCGCGGCGAGGGCGAAGGCGCTCCGGCGCCACTCCACCGCGTCGGCCAGGTCCTTGGCGTCGCGTAGGGACAGAGGCGGGACCCGGGAGGCGCGCAGCGCCCGGATCGTGGGGATCTTGCTGTCGCCGCAGTCGACGAGGTGCACGGCGTATCGCCGCCCGGCGCCGGTGACCGCGGCGATGGCCCCGGCGTCGGCGAGCTCGGCGGCGATCCGGCGGGCCTCGGCCTCCGTGAGGTCGTCCCGCACCCGCAGACCGTGGCGCGAGGCGGCGCCGCCGGTGCTCTGGAGCAGCTGCGCGAAGGCGCGCTCGAAGCGGACGCTGTTGTTCGGGGTCGCCGGGGCGAGGCGGGTCGCCCGCCGCGCGGCGGCGTCGCTCTCCAGCCAGCGCGAGAGGGCCCGCAGCCGCTCCTGGCGCAGGGCCCGCACCTCGGGCGACGGCCCGTCGTCGCGCTCCACGACCTCGACCAGCGCGGCGAGGCCGGCCCGCAGCCAGGCGTCGAGGCTCAGCTCGCGCAGCCGCCGCCAGCCTTCGCGCAGGGAAGGCGGCGGGCCGCCCTCGACCTCACCCAGCGCGCGCCGGGCGGCGGGGTCGCCCACGAAGGCCGCCGCCGCCAGACGTTCGGGGCAGAGCGCCCCCAGTCGGAGGCGCTCGTACAGCAGGCGCGCCTGCCCGTCGAGGTCGCCCCTCGCCGCCGCTCGCTCCAGTCGCCGCAGCCGCTCGTCGCCCACGGCGGCAGTGTACGGCGGGACGCCTCCCGCTACCTCGGGTCGAGGGTCACCGAGATCGTGACCCGCTCGCCGTCGCGCACCACGATCAGGTCGACGGTCTCGCCCGGGTGGCGGTCCATGAGGGCCATGAACAGCCCTCGCAGGTCCTTCACCTCGGCGTCGCCGAGCTCCACGATCACGTCGCCTTGCCTCACGCCCGCCTTGCCCGCCGGACCCTCGGCGGGGGCGCTGGCCACCGTGACGCCCTCGGCCGAGCCGCCCCGCGCCGGCATGACGCCCAGGCGGACCCGCGGCTGCTGCTGCCGCCGCGGCGCGACCTCGACGTAGGCCGGCCGCTCGGGGCCGTCGGCGATCCCGCGGGCGCAGGCCAGAGCGACCCGCACCACCCGGGCGGCGCCCGCCGAGTCGAGCCGCTCCACGTCGTCGCTCGGCCGGTGGTAGTCGTCGTGCAGCCCGGTGAAGAAGAACAGCACCGGCACCTTGGCGCGATAGAACGACGCGTGGTCGCTGGGGCCGTAGCCGCTGGGGTCGAGCTTGGTCGTCAGGCCCTCGGCGTCCGCCGCGGCGGCGACCAGGGCGCGGAAGCCCGCGCTGGTGTCGACCCCGCCCACCTCGAGCGGGTCCTCGCCCAGGCGGCCGATCATGTCGAGGTTGAGCATGGCCACGATCGACTCCAGGGGCACGGTCGGGTGCTCCACGAAGTGGGCGCTGCCGAGGAGGCCCCGCTCCTCGCCCGAGAAGCCGACGAACAGGACCGTCCGCCGCGGCGGCGCCTCGGCCAGGGCCTGCGCCAGCTCGAGCAGTCCGGCGGTGCCCGAGGCGTTGTCGTCGGCGCCGTTGTGGATCTCGCCCTCGGCGTCCCGCGCCAGGCTGCCCCCGTGGTGTCCGCGCCCCAGGTGGTCGTAGTGGGCGCCGATCACCACCACCTCGTTCGCCAGGGCCGGGTCGGCGCCGGGGAGCCGGGCGATCACGTTGCGGGCGGTGACGCTGCTGCGCTCGAGGTGAGCGTCCACCTCCAGCGTGGCCTCGAGGTCGAACGAGCGGGGGCTGAGGTCGCCGTCGATCGCCTGCTGGGTCTCGACCAGATCACGCCCCTGCAGGCGGAACATGCCCTCG
>JAWLGW010000727.1:0-4199 GCA_041690735.1 Planctomycetota bacterium | reverse complement strand
AAACGGCAGCCACGATCATGAGCGGTCGCGTCGACACCTGTGCGCGCTACCACCCGCCCTCGCAGCGACCGCTCATGATCGTGACCTGCCGTTTAGAAGGGCGGCTGCACCTCGTCCGACGCGTCGGGGCTCGCGCGCATGACGATCAGGATCGCCGACTGGGGCACCACGAGGTAGCGCGTGCCCTCGTAGCGCACCTCCACCGCGGCCTTCTTGAAGAACAGCGCGTGGTCGCCCACCTTGACCTGCATGGGCAGGTAACGGTCCTCCCGGCGCGTCTCCTTCCAGGGCTCCTCGTCGTCGTCCTGCTGGAGCGAGGGGAGCGGCACCCCGGGCCCGGTGGCGATCACCTTGCCCGCCCGCACCCCGTCGGACTCGTGGGCGCCCTGGGGCAAGAACAGGCCGGAGTGGGTGCGGACGTCCTCGTCCGGCTCGATGAGGACGCGGTCGCCCATGACGATCAGCTGCTTGGGGACTTCCACGCAGGAGACGATACCGCGTCGCGCGCGCGCCGCCAGCGAGACGGCGACCAGGTCCCTGAACTCCACGGCCTGCCCCGACAGCGTGCGTGCTAGATTGGCCGCCCCGCGGCCAGTTGCATGGGCCGCCCCGCGGCCGGGGCGCGCCTCGCTGCGCCGCGAGAGGGAGCCATCCGTGGACGACAAGAACCCGTTCTCCCCCATCGAGGAGCTCCTCGAGGAGATGCGCGCGGGGCGGATGATCGTGCTCGTGGACGACGAGAACCGCGAGAACGAGGGCGACCTGTGCATGGCCGCCGAGGCGGTCACCCCCGAGGCGATCAACTTCATGACCCGCTTCGGGCGGGGTCTGATCTGCGTGTCGCTGGACGGCAAGCGGTGCGACGAGCTCAACCTGTACCCCCAGGCCGAGGCGAACGACGCCCTGCACGGCACCGCCTTCACCGTGTCGATCGACGCTCGCCAGGGGGTCACCACGGGGATCTCGGCGGCCGACCGCTCGCTGACCACCAAGCTGCTGGTGGAGGAGAGCACCCGCCCCGAGGACCTGGTGCGGCCGGGCCACGTGTTCCCCCTGCGGGCGCACGACGGCGGCGTCCTGGTCCGGGCCGGGCAGACCGAGGGGTCGGTCGACCTGTGCCGCCTGGCCGGGCTCAAGCCGGCGGGGATCATCTGCGAGATCATGAACGAGGACGGGACCATGTCCCGCGTCCCCGAGCTGATCGAGTTCTGCCGCGAGCACGGCCTCAAGATGGGCTGCGTGGCGGACATCATCCGCTATCGGCGCATGAAGGAGAAGCACGTCCACCGGTCGGTGACGGTCAAGTTCCCCAACCGGTACGGCGAGTGGGACCTGCACGTCTACGTGGACGACTACGACACCCGCCCCCACCTGGCCCTGTGCCTGGGCGGCATCGGCCGCAAGGCGGACGGCGTGGTGGCGACCCGCACCCAGCCCACCCTGGTGCGCGTCCACTCCGAGTGCCTCACCGGCGACGTGCTGGGCTCGCTGCGCTGCGACTGCGGGCCTCAGCTCCACCGGGCCATGGAGATGATCGCCGAGGAGGGGGAGGGGGTGGTCCTGTACATGCGCCAGGAGGGGCGGGGGATCGGCCTCAAGAACAAGCTCAAGGCCTACGCCCTGCAGGACGGCGGCCTCGACACGGTGGAGGCGAACGCCGTGCTCGGCTTCGGCGCCGACATGCGCGACTACGGGGTGGGCGCCCAGATCCTGGTCGACCTCGGCGTGACCGACATTCGCCTGCTGACCAACAACCCCATGAAGATCGTCGGCCTGGAGGGCTTCGGCCTCACGATCAGCGACCGGGTGCCGATCGAGGTGGGCCTGCACGACGCCAACCGCGCCTACCTGCAGACCAAGAAGGAGAAGCTGGGCCACCTCCTCAAGGGGATCTGACGCTCAGCGCATGCAGGAAGGCGGACACCAAGGCCAGGGCGACGGTCACGGGCCGGTCGCGGACGCGGGCCGCTCCTTCCGGGTCGCCCAGGCGCCCACCAGCAGCCAGGCGCTGGCGGCGAGGTGCAGCAGCACGACCGGCCCGTTGGCGGCGCTGGCGTGCGCCAGCTCCACCTCGACCTCGACGCCGTTCACCTCGTGGACCACGACCGGCACCACGCCTGGGTGGAACGAGTCCCCGATCACCGTCCGCAGGGCGGGCACGCGGGTGTGCGGGTCTTCGGCCAGCCAGCGGAGCCCCGCCGCGCCGAGCAGCAGGACCGCCGCCCCGGCGATCCACCCGGCGCGGGCTCGCAGGATCGGCCGGGCCTCGGGCGAGCGGAAGAAGTCGACCGCCAGGGGGATCACGAACGGGAACAGCACGTAGGTGATCCGGTTCTCGCGCACCATGCCCAGGGTCCACCCGGTGGCGGCCACGGCCGCCAGCGCCAGCAGCACGACCCGCGGGGCGAGCAGCGGATGGCGCGGCGGGCGTGAGTCCACCAGGCGCAGGCCGGCCGCCACCCACAGGGCGCCGAAGGTCGCGAACAGGTACAGCAGCGCCTCCACCGGGGAGTCCAGGGTGGGGCTGGTGCTGACGCCCAGGTAGTCGTAGGCCGGCGCGTCGATCGCGGCCCGCAGCAGCAGCCAGGTGGCGCCCGGGACCCCGTAGGCGACCGCCTGCCACCGCAGGGGCTGGCGCGACACCAGCGCGTAGGGGAGGACGCCCAGCAGGCAGGTCTCGCGGATCGTGGCGCCCAGCGCTCCCAGCAGCGCCACCGCGATCGGCCGATCGCGAGCGACGGCGATCAGGGTGAGCGCGATCGAGGCGTAGCCGAGCAGGTCCTCCCGGGTGTGCACCGGCATGTCGTGGGAGAACAGCACCGGGAAGCTGGTGAGGAACAAGAGCACGGCCGCGACCGCCTCGCGGCGGGTGAAGCCCACCGCCGCCAGCAGCGCGTGGAAGGCGCCAGCCGCCGCCAGCAGCGACACGTACGAGGCGGCGACGAACAGGCGGAAGAACCGCTCGGGCTCGTGGGGCACGTGCTCGTACGCCGCCAGCACCAGCCACCGGAACAGGGGCCGATAGCAGAACGGCGGCCGCTCCCCCATGGCCCAGGGGTGGTCGAGGTCGACGGCGTTGAGCTCGACCAGCAGCGCGCCCGGCGAGGCGAGCGCCCCGGCGCCGCCCACCTGGTGCCCCAGGACGGCGAAGGCCACCGCGGCGTACAGGAAGAAGGCGCCGGAGGTCCAGTACAGCTCACGAGAGCGGTTCACGACGCGCAGCCTACCCGGTCGCGCGGCCCCGCGGCGGTCGGGGCTCCCTCGCCCCGGGCCGTCACGACCCCTCACCTGACCGGTACGATCGGCCTGAGTGATCTACGTCGACTGGACCGACTTCGCCGCGATCGCTGCGGCCGCCCTGCTGGCGCTCGGCCTGCTCGCGGAGCGGGTGAGGCGAGACCCGACCCTCGACCGGGCCTTCGCCCTGCGCCTCGCCGCCGCGATCCTGGCCGCGCCCGCGGCCGCAGCCCTGCCCAGCCTGGTGTCGCCCAACTTCTTCGGCCTCACCAGGCGGCTGTACCACGTGAGCGCCACCGTGCTCCCGCTCGTGGGGCTGCTGCTGCTGGGCGTGGTGATCTCCCTGCGCGGTCGGAGCTCGCCGTGGCGTGCGGCGGCGGTCGTCGCGGTGGCGCTGGCGCTGATCGCCCTGCTGCCGCTCGCCCTGTACGCCAGCTTCGTGGCCCCCTACCGCCTGGTGATCGAGCGGGTGGAGGTGACCCTGCCCGAGGCCCGGGCGGGCCGAGACCCGCTGCGGATCGCGGGGCTGGCCGACCTCCCGACCGCCGCCGTGCGCGACTGGGAGCGGCGGGTGGTGGCGGAGGTGAACGCCCTGCAGCCCGACCTGATCGTCCTCCCGGGCGACGTGCTCCAGGCCTTCCGCGCCGACTACCCGGCGCGCCTCGCCGAGGTCCAGGCCCTGCTGCGCCAGCTGCAGGCGCCCCACGGCGTCTACCTGGCGCCGGGCGACGTGGACCACGACCCGGGGGGGCTCGTCGTCGGCACCGGCGTGCGGCTCCTGGCCGGCGAGGCGGTGGAGCTGAAGGTGGGCGATCGACGGGTGACGCTGGCGGGCACGCCCCTCGACCCGCGCTCGCCCACGAGCGAGCGTGTGGTGGCGCACCTCGAGGACGCCCCCGGCGCGGACGACGTCCGCCTGCTCCTCGCCCACCGCCCGGGCACGGTCTACGCCTCGCCCCCCC
>JAWLGW010000726.1:0-4200 GCA_041690735.1 Planctomycetota bacterium | reverse complement strand
TCTACCGGGGCAACCGCCGCGACGGTCCCCTGCTGGCGGACCTCGAGCACCGGGACTGGCTGCTGGGCGGCGCCGGCGCCGGCGCCCCCGGTGACCCCTACGGGGATCGGGCCGACATCTTCGCGGCCTGGGGACGCGACCGCGCCCGCGCCAGCCTGCGCGACGCCCTCGAGGGCGCCTCCCTCAACCGCCTGCAGGCCTACGAGGACGAGGCCGAGCTCCTCACCGCTCTGGCCACGCGCCTGCGCCGCCAGGGCCGCCACGAGCAGGCTGACCTGCTCATGGATCGCCGCCTGGGCGTGCGCCTCCTGCAGGAGGCCGACCGCCGGCTGATCGACGGCGAGGGGCTGATCGACGCCCGGGACCGCGCCGGCCTGGTCGATCGGGTGCGCGCGACCCTGGGGGAGTGAAGGACCTCCCACCCGTTCCCGGGCAGGGGTCCCGTCGCCCCTCCCGCTCTCCGCCCCGCCTCGACTTCCGTCGCCACGGATCAGGCACGGCGGCTGCTCCGTCACCAGCACACACGCAGGAGGGGCGCTCATGATGATCGAGGGACTCGAGGTGATGGTCCGGTGCAGCCGCGAGGAGCCGGAGTCGGTGGCCGCCATCCTGGCGTGTGACCTCGGACCGGAGCAGCTCAGGCGGCTGGCCGCCGCCCTGGAGGCCGCCGCGGCGCGGCGCGAGGGGTCGGCGCGCTCCACCCAGAGCATTCGCCTGCGGACGCAGCGCTACCAGCTCCTCCCCGCGGAGTAGCCCACCCGTGCCGCCCGGCGCGCCGCTTGCGCTGAGACGGCGGTGACTCGCACCCGGCCCCCGCCGGCCGGCAGCGATCCGTGACCCTGCGCGCGACCGCGGACGCGGCCCGGCTGACGGCCGATCGCGTCACCGAGGCCGCCGAGCAGGGGCTGGTCTACGTCTCCGACGGCCAGCCGGCGATCGAGCGGATCCGGTGCGGGCGCGGCTTCCGCTACCGGCGTCAACGCCTACCTGCGGAAGGGCACCGGTCTGGACGCGACGTCCAAGGACTTCCGCACCTGGGGCGGCACCATCGCGGTCGCGGAGTAGCTGTGGGAGGCGGAGGAGTCGACCGTCGATCAGCGGGAGCGGGAGGCGATCCGCGCCGCCTCGGCGACCCTCGGCAACACCGGCGCCACCTGCCGCAGCCACTACGTCTACCCGGCGGTCCTGGGCGCGCACCGCGGCGAGCAGCTGGCGACCGCCTGCGAGGAGGCGCGCGCGCGCCGCAGCCCCCGCGGGCCGCGCCTCGCCGAGCGCGCGGTGCACCGGGTCCTGTCGGCGGTAGGGTAGCTTCACCCGCTCGCCGGGGATCCTCCCGCCGGCGCCGCCGCGCGGGCGGGCGGCAGCAACAGCGGAGTCAGCCGCTGCTCCAGCCGCACCAGGGCGGCCCGCTCCCACACCAGGTAGACCCCGCCCGTCACCAGGACCCCGAGGAACGCGGGCAACGCCCATGGGGCCGCGTCCTGGAGCAGGAACAGCAGCAGCAACAAGGCGCCGTACAGCAGCTGGTCCCACACCACGCGCCCTCGCCGACGCGCGAGGTAGTCCGCGATCACCGCCTGCACCTGCGAGCTTCCACGCTCCTCGTTCATCCCACGACCTCCTGACCGCGGGCCCGCTGCGCACGCCTCGTGCCCAACCCGCGCGGGCCGCGCGTCATCGGAGTCGCATGAGTTGCGTGGTGGGACACCGGGACCCGGCCGGTCGCGCCGGAGTTGTCCCAGCCGGCGGACGGGCCGGATGAGGGCGTGCGTTGCGCGCGGCGGCACCCGGCGTGCGAGAGGGCGCGCGACGGTGTCGCCACCAGAGAGGAGGCAGGGGCTGTGCAGGCCGCCATCTTCGCCGGACCGCGTCGGATCGAGCTGGCCCCGCTCTCGCTGCCCGAGCCCGGGCCCGAGGAGCTGCGCGTCCGGCTGGAGGGGTGCGGCGTGTGCGCCTCGAACCTCCCCCCCTGGCAGGGGCGCGAGTGGTTCACCTACCCCTTCGCCCCCGGCGCGCCGGGCCACGAGGCCTGGGGCGTGGTGGAGGCCGCGGGGCGGGACGTGCGCGGCGTGGCGGTCGGCGAGCGCGTGGCCGTCCTGGGGGACCGAGCCTACGCGACCCACGTGCAGGTGCCGGCTCGGGACGCGGTGAAGCTGCCGGCCGCCGTCGAGGGGCCCTTCCCGGGGGAGCCCCTGGCCTGCGGCTACAACGTCTTCCGCCGCGCCGACGTCCAGCCGGGCCACACGCTCGCCGTGATCGGCGCCGGCTTCATCGGCGCCGTGGTGGTCGCGCTGGCCCACCGGGCCGGCGCGCGGGTGGTCGCGGTCTCTCGCCGCGAGAGCTCGCTCGAGCTGGCGCGCCGCTACGGCGCCGACCTCACGATCTCCATGGAGGACCACGGCACGATCGTGCGCGAGGTCCAGGGCTGGGCGGGCGACGAGGGGTGCGACCGGGTGATCGAGGCGGTCGGCGCCCAGTGGCCCCTCGACCTGGCGGGCGTACTCACGCGCACCCACGGGAAGCTGGTGATCGCCGGCTACCACCAGGACGGGCCTCGCCAGGTCGACATGCAGCTGTGGAACTGGCGCGGGATCGACGTGATCAACGCCCACGAGCGCGACCCGCAGGTGGTGCTCGACGGGATCCGCGCGGCGGCAGACGACGTGGCGGCGAGGCGGCTCGACTTCTCGCCCCTGTTTACCCACACCTTCTCCCTCGACGAGCTGGGGGCGGCGCTCGAGCTCACGGAGCGCCGGCCCGCTGGCTTCGTCAAGGCGCTCGTGACCTTCCCGTGAGCACCCCGGAGCACCCCATGGATCGGCGTCCTCGTCTCGGCTTCCTCGGTTGCGGCTGGATCGGTCGCCAACGCCTCGAGCGCCTGCTGGCGTCGGGCGCGGCCGAGGTGGCGGCCGTCGCCGACCCCTGCGCCCAGGCGCGCAGCGAGACCCTCCGCTGCGCGCCCGACGCCCGCCCCTGCGTGAGCCTCGAGGAGCTGCTCGAGCGAGACCTCGACGGCCTGGTGATCGCCACCCCGAGCGCCCTGCACGCCGAGCAGTCCATCACCGCCCTGCGCGCCGGCCTGGCGGTGTTCTGCCAGAAGCCCCTGGCCCGCTCCGCGGCCGAGACCCGCGAGGTGGTGGCCGAGGCGCGCCGGGCCGACCGCCTGCTGGGCGTCGACCTCTCCTACCGCGCGGTGAAGGGGGTCACCGAGCTGCGCCGGCTCGTCCAGTCGGGCGAGCTGGGCGAGGTGTTCGCCGTCGACCTCGAGTTCCACAACGCCTACGGCCCCGACAAGGAGTGGTTCTATGACCGAGCGCGCTCGGGCGGCGGCTGCCTCATCGACCTCGGCACGCACCTCGTCGACCTGGCCCTGTGGGTGACGGGCGGCCCCTCGGCGGTGGTCGTGGACCGCATGTGCTACGCAGCCGGTCGCCCGCTCCCGCCGGGCGCCGAGGAGGTGGAGGACTACGCGGCGGCGCGCCTCGAGCTCGAGGGGCGGGTAGCGGTCTCCCTCGCCTGCTCCTGGCGCCTGCACGCGGGGTGGGAGGCGGTGATCGGAGCCCGCTTCTTCGGGACGCGGGGCGCCGTCACGCTCACCAACGTGGACGGCTCGTTCTACGACTTCCTGATCGAGCGCCTCGACGGCACGCGGCGGACCACGATCGCCGCCCCGCCCGACGCCTGGGGCGGCCGGGCCCTGGTCGCCTGGGCCGAGCAGCTGGCCCGCGACGCCTCCTACGACCCCGAGGTGGAGAGCGCCGTGCAGGTCGCCGCCGTCGTCGACGCCATCTACGGGCGAGAGGGCGGTCGGACGCCGCAGTTTTCCGCTGACGCCTGGGCGACCGCGCCCGTCGTCTCCGCGCACACGGCCGAGGCCCGCGCGAGTTGAGGCGAGCTCCGCCCGGCGTGCTCGTTGCTCGCCCGGAGCCGCGGAGGGCAGCGGCATGAAGAGGATCCTCATTACCGGCGGCGCGGGCTTCATCGGCTCGCACCTGGCCGACCTCCTGCTGGGGTCTGGTTACGCGGTGCGCGTCCTCGACAACCTCGACCCGCAGGTGCACGGTCCTGCGCGGCGCGTCCCCACCTACCTGTCGACCGAGGTGGAGCTGCTGCGCGGGGACGTGCGCGCGCGGGACGACGTCGAGCGGGCCCTCGACGGCGTGGACGGCGTCGTCCACCTGGCGGCCGCCGTGGGCGTCG
>JAWLGW010000725.1:3213-4207 GCA_041690735.1 Planctomycetota bacterium | reverse complement strand
GACGCTGCTTCGCTGGAGCCGCGCGCGCCGTCCCTCCGCCCCACCTCGCGCGAGTGCTTGGTTCGGGTGGACAGTTGCAACGGGTCGCTCGCGGTTGGCCGCACTCGCGCGAGGTGCTCCGCAGCGGCGGGCCTCCTGCGAGACCGCCCGTCCGACTCCCGCGTTCGCGCGAGGTGCTCCGAGGCGCCCCGTTGGCAAGAGACGCGTCTCCGCGCGCGCCAGACAGGAGGAGGTCCCGCATGACCCACGTCGACTACCGCCGGTTCCTCGACCGGCAGATCGAGGTCGTGCTCCCGTACCTGAGCGGGCCCACCGTGGTGGGCCCTGCGCGGGCGCTGCGCCTGCGCGCGGCGGTCGCGCCTGGCTGGTGGCGGTTCTGCGTCCGGGGCCGCGAGGCCGAGGCGATCGCCGCGGCGGAGCCGGACCTCGCGGCGGTGGCGGAGCTGCCGCGGGTGCGCGGACACCTGCTCGGCGCGCGGCTGATCGACGCCCGGGGCCGCGCCCACGAGGTCGGCCTGCTGCCCGAGGACGAGGCGCCGCCCCTCTCGCCCGTCTCGGCCCGCCGCTGGCACTCGGGGGAGCTGCTGTTCGAGCAGCTCGAGCTCGAGACCGAGGCCGAGGAGGCGGTCCGCCAGGCGCTCGAGGAGCGGCGCTCCCTGGCCGCGATCAAGGGGGCGCCCGCGTCGCTGCGGGCGGCGTTCGCTTACGCCCTCGCCGGGGCGGTGGGGCACGAGCTGCGGCTCGCCGCGGCGCCGCTGGAGCTTCGTCCGCACCTGCGCGCCGTGGCCGAGGGCGGCGCCCTGGCCGCGCGGGCGGCGCTGGAGCGGCTGGAGGCGCGCCGGCGCGCGCTGCGCGCGACCCCGGCGGCGCCGGCTCGGCGCGGGCGGCGCGGCGCGGACCCGCTGGTGCGGTGGGACGCCACGGCGGAGCGGGTGGACGCGGCGCTGGCCTCCGCAGGCGCTCGCCTGCTGCGGCTGCGCCGCCTGGGGCGCGA
>JAWLGW010000725.1:0-3203 GCA_041690735.1 Planctomycetota bacterium | reverse complement strand
CCAGACGGTGGTGGCCGCCGACGGGCTGCGGGTGCTCGACGCCGGGGTGTGCCTCGACGGCGAGGACGGGCGGGTGACGCTCGACAGCCTGCCGGGGGTGATCCGGGAGGCGGTCCGCACGGGGCAGCTGGTGATCACCCGGAGGGCGCGCGATGGCTGAGGCGAAGGTGACGGTCGCGGCGGCCCCGCTCGTCCTGCGGCCCGTGGTCCTGCGTGAGGTGTGCTTCCTGATCGGTCGGGGCGGCCGCGTCCTGTGGGTCGACCGCTCCGACAGCCCCTCCGCGTTGCCCGACTCGCGGGCGCGCTGGGAGGCGATCTGGACGCACCGCCACGACCTGGTCGAGGTGGCCCACAGCCACCCCGTGGGGCCGCTGGCGTTCTCGGCCGAGGACCGGACGACCATGGCCGCGCTGACCTCGGCCCTGGGGCGGCCGCTGCGGTTCTCGGTGCTCGCGCCCGCGGGCCTGCTCGTCTGCGACGAGCGGGGCCGCGAGGCGCTGGTTCCGCTCGAGCCCGCCTGGGTTCGGGCGCTGCGGGCGGAGTCCGGCATGAACCCGAACGAGCTTCGGGAGGAGATGAGCGAATGAGCTACGAGAAGGCGATCCTGAACATTACCTACGACGGCCTGTCGTGCGACGTGCCCGGGCTGCTCGACGCGCGCACCAGCGACTTCGACATCAAGCGGATCGCGGTGGAGGTGATCCGGTCGGGCGACCTGCCCGGGCTGCGGATCGCGAACCTGAGCGAGCGGGCCTTCGACCGCTTCGTGGTCGACCGCTTCGACACGCCGGCGGGCGGCAAGCGGCTGTACCTGCGCCCCAAGGTGCCCTTCGGCGCCACCGGCCTGGCGGAGGGGGGGTGAGCCGTGAGCCGGAAGATCGTGCTGTGCGGGGTCGGCGCCCTCGGCTCGACGGCGGCCGTGCTGTGCCGCAACCTGCCGGCGCGGCTGGCGGTGGTCGACTTCGACCGGGTGGCGGCGAAGAACCTGCTGGCCCAGGCGTTCGTGAAGCAGTCGGTGGGCAAGAACAAGGCGCAGGCCCTCAAGCTGCAGCTGGCCAACTTCTACGGGGTCGCGGTCGACGCCTTCGGCGTCCGGCTGGAGCGCGGCAACGTCGCCACCGTGTGCGGCGGCGCCGACCTGCTCGTCGACTGCTTCGACAACGAGGCCAGCCGGCGGCTGCTGTCCGAGTTCGCTCGCTCCGCGGACGTCCCGCTGGTCCACGCGGCGATCGCCGCCGACGGGCGGTTCGGTGTGGTTCGCTGGGACGAGCGGTTCGAGCCCGACGCCGAGGACGCCCCGGGGCAGGCGACCTGCGAGGGGGGCGAGCACCTGCCGTTCATCGGCCTCGTCGCCGCCACCCTGGCCCGGGTGGTGCAGGACTTCCTGCAGGACGGCGCGCGCCGGGACGCCATGGTCTCCCTGGGCGCCGTCACTCCGACGACCGGCTGACGTCCACTCCTTACTCGGAGGCCGCCCGGCGGAGGGTGCCGATCATGCCCTCGGTCGGCGGGCGGTCCGCCGGATCGTCGGCGGCGATCACCACGTCGCGGGTCTCGCCGCGGGCCAGGCGGACCGGGGTGAGCCGGAAGTCGGCGCCGGGGCGGCGGGTGCGGATCGGGTGCACCCCGTCCCGGCGCCCTTCGATCGTCAGCGCGATCGCGCCCGTGCGGGCGTCCCAGGTCGCGTGCGTGACGCGGACGCCCGCAGGCGCCTCCACCAAGGGGGCTCGGGCTCGCTCGATCGCGAGGAGCGTGGGGCCGGCGATACCGTAGTTGCGCATGGAGTACCACTCCTTGGAGGCCGCGGTCCCCTCGGTCGCGCGGTAGATCGCGAACAGGGGGTCGGGGTCGTCGTGGAAGAGCAGGGCCCGGACCATGAGGTGGGCCGCGCTGAACTCGGCCCCGTAATACCGCTCGTCCACCGGGTCGAGCGCGTCGCCGTCCGCCCAGCGGGGGTGGAGGCGCGGCATGACGTCGTACTCGAGGCGGCGCACGCGCCGGTCGAGGCCGAAGTCCCGGTAGAAGGAGTACTGGGGGACGTTGTCGAAGAAGATGTAATTGGTGCACTGCCAGAAGGAGCGCAGCTCCAGGGTGGTGCAGCCAGGGCCCTCCACGTAGCCGTCGATCGCGCCGCGGGTCTCGACCTCGCCCGGCGGCAGGCGGCGCTTGCTGAGGTGGCCCACCGCGTAGTCGAGGCGCTGGGCCCAGGCCGCCTGGTGCCAGGCGGCGAACAGGGCCGCCTGCTGGCGCGCCGCCCGATAGGCGGCGTCGCGGTAGGTGACCCCGTCGCCGAGCGCGCGAGCCAGGCGGGCCACCGCCAGCATGCCCTCCCAGGCGAAGTGCATGCCGTCGGCCAGGGCGGTCCAGCCGTAGGTGGAGGAGAGGACCGACCCCGTGGCCCAGTCGAAGAAGATCTGGTCGTAGCGGTACAGCCCGAGCACCCGGTCCCACACGCCGCGAGCAATGTCGAGGTCGAAGGTCTCGGCCACCAGGGCCAGGGCCGCCAGCTGCCGGCCGGTGTACCACTCCTTGTCGAAGGGCTCCGAGGAGGCCCAGTACTTGGCGTTGTTGAGGTAGCGCTGCCCGGTCACGGGCTCGGTGAGGGTCTGCAGCGAGCCGCTGAGGAAGCCGTACTCCACCAGCATGGGCGCCCGCTCGGCGGCGAGGCGCCGCTCCTCGCTCCCCTGGCGCAGGGTGGGGTAGGCCGCGGCCAGGAAGGCGGCGATCCGGTCGTTGTTGTTGATGAAGTTCTGGGCGGGCGCCTGGGGCGTGCGCTCGCGGATCAGCCGCTCCATCTCCTCGCGCACGCCGGCCTCGCCGTCCGCCCCCTCCTCCACCCGCAGCGCCACGGGCAGGCGCTCCACCCCGGCCGGCAGGGGCAGGGTGTAGACCGCGCGCTCGCCGGGGACGTAGGCGAAGGGGCCCCACCAGGTGGCGACCCCGGTCTCGACCGGCTGGCCGGCGCCGTAGCCGACCGGGTAGCCCATGCTCCCGGCGCGGACCACCAGGGGCGGCAGGGGCGCCACCGGCTTGGGGCGCGTGCCCCACACGTCGCTCACCGGCTCGTGGCGGAAGGTGGTGGTGATCCGCACCTGGCTCCCGCTGACCTGCGCCTCCTCCCGGCAGCCGACGGGGAACGCCGCCAGGATCGGCACCCAGGCGCGGCAGCGGTGGAGCAGGCCCTGCGGCAGGGCTCGCGTCCA
>JAWLGW010000724.1:0-4208 GCA_041690735.1 Planctomycetota bacterium | reverse complement strand
CTCCTGCCGCGCGTCGAGGAGGCCCTGCGCGACCTCTCCGAGCCGCCGCGGACCGTCGCCGCCGAGGCGCTCCTCGCCGCCACCTCGCCGGCGGGCGCCCCCCCTCACGACCCCGACGCGCCCGCGTTCATCCAGTTCACCTCGGGGACCACCCACCTGCCCAAGGGGGTCCGGGTGCCCCACCGGGCGGTGGCCGCGAACACCGCCCAGATCGCCGTGGGCGCCGACATGCGCCCGGGCAGCAAGGTCCTCAGCTGGCTGCCCATGTTCCACGACATGGGGCTGGTGAGCCTGTTGACGTGCCTGTTCCACGACCTGCCCGTCGCGCTGGCGACCCCGTTCTCGTTCCTGCGCCGCCCCCGGGCCTGGCTGGAGGAGATCGCCCGCCTGGGGGTCACCCACTCGCCCGCGCCCACCTTCGCCTACCGCTACGTGGCCGAGCGGTGCCGGCCCGACGACCTGGCGGGGCTCGACCTCTCGGGCTGGCGCGTGGCCTGGGTCGGGGCGGAGCCGGTGCAGGCGGCGGCGCTGCGCGCCTTCGAGCGGCTGCTCGCGCCCTGCGGCCTGCCCGAGACCACGCTGCTCCCCTGCTACGGCATGGCGGAGGCGACCCTGGCCGTCTCGTTCAAGCCGGTCGCCGAGCGCTACCGGACGCTCACCATCAGCCGCCGGGCGCTGCGCGAGGAGCGCCGCGCCGTCACCGCCGGCGCCAGCGACGATGGCCTCGAGCTCGTGTCGTGCGGCCCGCCCCTCCCGGGGACGACCGTCCGCGTGGTGGGGGACGACGGGTCGGAGCGCCCCGCCGGCGCGGTGGGCGAGCTGGTCGTGAGCGGGCCCAGCCTGTTCGCGGGCTACCACCGCGACCGCCGCCCCGCGCCGCCGGCCGAGCACCGCACCGGCGACCTCGGCTTCCTCGAGGGCGACGAGCTGTTCGTCACCGGCCGCAAGAAGGACCTGATCATCGTGCGCGGCCACAACCACCATCCCGAGGAGGTGGAGTGGGTCGCCGGTCGGGTCCCGGGGGTTCGCATGGGCCGCGCGGCGGCCTTCGGCGTCGAGGACCCGGCCCAGGGGACCGAGCGGGTGGCGCTGGTGGTGGAGGTCGACCGCCGCGCGGGGCGCGACCCGGTCGAGCTGGAGCGAGCGGTCCGCCGCGCGGTGCAGGACGACAGCGGGGTCGTGGTCGACGACCTGCTCCTGGTCGAGGCGGGCGCCCTGCCGACCACGACCAGCGGCAAGGTGCAGCGCGGCCAGGCCCGGGCGCTGCTGCTGGAGCGACTCGGAGGCGTCCGGTGACCGCCCCCGCCGCCAGCGACTACGGGCGCTACGCCCGCCCCGAGCTCATGCGGCGGCTGGAGGCCTGCCGCCTGGACGTGGTCTACCACCGGGCCGAAGGGGACCTCCTCTTCACCCGCGACGACGCGGGGACCGAGGTGGAGGTCCTCGACATGGTGGGCGGGTTCGGCGTCGGCCTGCTGGGCCACAACAACCCCCACCTGGTGGGCGAGCTGCGCGCCGCCCTCGACGCCCAGGCGCCGTTCCACGCCCAGGGCTCGCACCGCGCCACCGCCGGCCGCCTGTGCCGGCGCCTGTCCGAGGTGGTCGGCGCCTCGACCGGGCGGCGCTACCTGGTCACCCTGGCCAACACCGGCACCGAGGCGGTGGAGGCGGCGATCAAGCACGCCGAGCTGGAGCGCGACGCCCGCCTGCGCGAGCTCCTCGACGGCTACCGCGAGCACCACCGGGCGATCGAGGAGAAGCTGCGCAACCGCGAGTGCGACCTGGTCCCGCGCGTCCTCAAGCGCGTCGGTGAGCGGCTGGGCCTCCCGCCCGGGAGCGACCCCGACCTCGACGAGATCCACCACCTGGTGCTGGCCCACAACCAGAGGGTCGCCGAGGCCTCGCCCCTGTTCCTCGCCATCGAGGGGGCCTACCACGGCAAGACCAGCGGCAGCCTCAAGCTCACCTACGACCACGAGGTGCGCCTCCCCTTCCGGCGAGTCGGCATCGCCGTGCGGTTCCTCCCCCGCGGCGACGCCGCCGCCCTGGCCGAGGCGGTGCGCGCCAGCACGCTCAAGCTCCTCGACCTGTCGGTCGGCGCGGGCGGCGCGGTCGAGCTGGTGGAGCGGGAGTTCATCAACATCGCCGCCCTGTTCGTGGAGCCGATCCAGGGGGAAGGCGGCATTCGGGAGCTCGACCCGCGCTACCTGGCCGAGGCGCGCGAGGTCGCCAGCCGGGGCGGTTTCCCCCTGGTGGTGGACGAGATCCAGAGCGGGTGCGGTCGCACCGGCACCTTCCTCGCCTCCGAGCAGCTCGGCCTGGTGGGAGACTACGTCCTCCTGAGCAAGGCGCTGGGCGGCGGGCTGACCAAGGTCTCCGCCTGCCTGATCGACTCGGCCCGCTATCGGGAGCGGTTCGGCACCCTGCACACCTCGACCTTCGGCGAGGACGACTTCGCCTCGCGCGTCGCCCTGGCCACCCTCCAGCTGCTGACGAGCGCGGACAGCGACGTCCTCAGCCGGGCCCGCCGCCAGGGCGAGCGGATCCAGGGAGGCCTCCGCGAGCTGCAGCGGCGGTACCCCGAGGTGATCGCCGGCGTACGCGGGCGCGGCCTCATGATCGGCCTCGAGCTCGCGCCGCAGCATGACTCGCCCAGCCCGACGGTGCGCCTGCTCTCCAGCCAGCGCTTCCTCGGCTTCGCCGTGGCGGGCTTCCTGCTCCACGAGGCGCGCGTCCGGGTCCTGCCCACCCTCTCGCAGCCCGAGACCCTGCGCCTGGAGCCGTCCGCCTACATCTCCGACGAGCAGGTGGAGTGGTTCCTCGCCGCGGTGGAGCGCATGTGCCGGGTGTGCGCCGATGCCCGCGGCGACCGCCTGATCCGCTTCCTGTGCGCCGACGAGCGCCCGCTGGGGCGCGACCTCGCCCTCACACCCGCGCCCCCCCCCTCCGACGTGGGCCGGCTGCGGGTCCGCCCCCACCGCGCCACCTCGGTGCCGCCCTACGCCGGGCGCGTGGCCTTCCTCGGCCACTTCATCCGCTCCGGTCACCTGCGCCACTGGGACCCCGGCCTGTCCGACTACGACGACGCGTCGCTGGCGCGCTTCCTGGGCCGCACCCACCGCATGCTGGACCCCTTCGAGTCGGAGTCGGCGATCATCGAGTCGGCGATCGGCGAGCGCGTCCACCTGAGCTTCATCGGCGTGCCGATCACGCCCCACCAGATCCAGGAGGCCTTCGCGGCCGGCAACATCCGCTGGATCGAGGAGAAGATCCTGGCCGGGGTGCGCCTGGCTCGCCGCCAGGGCGCCTCGCTGGTCGGCATGGGGGGCTACACCTCGATCCTCACCGGCCAGGGGACGCGGATCAGCGAGGACCGGGTGGGGATCACCAGCGGCAACGCCATGACCGTCGCCATGGGCGTCGAGGCGCTCATGACGAGCGCCGCCGAGGCGGGCATCGACCTCGACGGCGCCTGCCTGGGCGCGGTGGGAGCCACCGGGAACATCTGCAGCCTGTACGCGCAGATGATGGCGGAGCACGTCCCTCGCATGGTCCTGGTCGGCCGCCCCCACATGGAGTCGCGCCTGCGCCGGGTCGCGGGGGAGGTCTACTTCGAGACCTACAAGCTGCTCCAGCGCCTGGAGGACCCGACGACGGCCCGCGGCCTGGCCCGGGTGCTGCACGGCTCGGAGGCGTTCGAGCGCTTCCGCCGCCAGCCCGACCCCGCCGGCCGCATCGGCGCCCAGATCCACGCCCTCATCGAGGAGGAGATGGGCGACGCCGCGCCGATCCGCGTCTCGTCCGACCTCGGCGACCTGACGGCCTGCCAGCTGATCGTGTCCGCCAGCAGCACCGCGGAGCCCCTGATCTATCCCCAGCACCTGGGACCGGGACCGCGCGTGATCTGCGACCTGGCGCTCCCGGAGGACGTGGCCCCCGCGGTCATGGCGGCCCGCCCCGACGTGCGGGTGGTCCGCGGCGGGATCGTGCGCCTCCCCCGCAGCCCCGACCTCGTCCTGGCGGGCATGCCCCTCGAGCCCGGCTGCGTGTTCGCGTGCATGGCCGAGACCCTCCTGCTGGGGCTGTCCCGGATCAACGAGCACTTCAGCTGGGGGCGCGTCACCAAGCAGCACGTGGAGGCGATCCGCGACCTCGGGACCTACCACGGCTTCCGGCTGGAGCGGGCCGCCATGACCTCGGTGCTGTGA
>JAWLGW010000723.1:0-4215 GCA_041690735.1 Planctomycetota bacterium | reverse complement strand
GGCGGCGGCGGGGCGGCGGAGGCGGCGCCGAGGCCGCCGGTGGTGTCAGCCGGCGAAGGCGAGGGCCCGCGCGGCGGCGGGGGTGAGGGCGCGGTCCGCCCCTCCGCCCCCAGCCTGGACGAGGTGGCGCGCCTCGAGGGCGCCGAGCAGATCGCGGGGTACGCCGCCTGGCTGCGGGCGCACGGCGATCGGCCCCAGGCCGACGAGGTCCGGCGGCGCTATCTGGCCGCCAAGCTGGCGGCGGGGCCGCGGACGCTGGGGACGGTGCGGCTCGACGCCGGGATCGCCTGGCTGGGCGACGAGGAGCCGCTCGCCGCGCGGTTTGGGCCCGACGCCACCGCCACCCAGCGCCTGCTCGAGCTGGTCCGGTGGGACCTGGCGGCGGGGGGCGAGGCTCGGGTGCTCGGAGCGCGACCCGCCGAACGCTCGGGGGCCGTGGCCGTGGCCGGGGACGGTCCGGAGGGGCGCACGGTGCTGTTCGTGCCTGAGGGCGCCACGCCCCTGCCCCTGGTGTCGGCCCTGGGGGGGCCGCGGTGGCTGGAGGAGGCGAGCGATCCTCCCCGGCAGGCGAGGGCGGTGGCGCGCTCGCCGAGCGGGCGGTGGGTGGCGATCGGCAGGCAGGAGCTCGCCGCCCCGGCCACGGTCGAGGTCTACCTGTGGACCGACCTGCTGGCGGCGCGCGAGGCGCTGCCCGAGCCGGTGGCCCGGGCGCAGCTCGGCGAGTCGGTCTCCGCGCTGGCGGCGGTGGACGAGGACACGCTGGTGGCCCGCTCCTCCCGCGACGGCGTCACCCTGCACCGGTGGCGGGTCGACCTGGAGGCGGGCGCCCTCGCCCTGCAGGCGGGCTACGCCCTGCCGAACGCGGTGGACCTGGTCGCGGCGCACCCCAACGGCCGGTGGCTGGCGGTGACGCAGGAGGCGACCGCCTCGCTGGAGCTGATCGACGTCCTCACCGCGGCCACGGTGAGCGCGCTGAGCGGCGGCTTCTCGCGCGCCGAGCGCCTCGCCGCTGCCGCCCGGCCCCCGCGGGTGATCGCCTTCTCGCCCGACGGAGCGCTGCTGTACAGCGTCGCCAACCGCGCCGGCCAGCCGCCCGAGATCGAGGTGTGGCGCACCGGACCCGATCCCGCCCGGCACGGCCTGTGGCTGCGGGGCGACCCGCCGCGCACCGAAGCGCCCACCGTGTGGGAGGCGGTCCTCTCGCCCGACGGCCGCTCGCTGCTGGCGCTCGCCTGCCAGGAGCCGGAGGAGAAGGCGGGCTCCTGGCAGCAGGGCGTCCTCGAGGTGTGGGACGTGGGGGTCGAGCCGCCGCCGGAGTGAGCCCTACCGCCCCCGGAAGGCCGCCTTACCCGCGGTCCCGACGAAGCGCGCGACTCAATCGGCGGCCTGACCCTGGAACTGTCCCTGGTATCCCTTCTCGGGCGTCCCGAGAGACATTTCGAAGATCAGCTGACAGACCTTCATCCCCACCGTCAGGCGGACGGGAATCGTCCCATGATGGGCGATCTCGAGCTGGATCTCGCCCTTGAAGCCGGCGTGGATGGTCGGTGCGGTCACGTGGATGCCCAGCCCCAGCCGGGCGAGGGAGCTCTTGCCCTCGACACGGGCGGCGATCCGCGACTGGATCGGCAGCTCCACCTTCTCGGCCGTCCAGCGTGCCGCCCCCCGAGCAGCGTGTCAAGCGGGACGTCCCCGCTCACCGCCCCCGGAAGGCCGCCCGGCCCGCGTAGATCGCCGCGTCGCCCAGCTCCTGCTCGATCCGCAGCAGCTGGTTGTACTTCGCCACCCGGTCGGTGCGGCTCAGGCTCCCGGTCTTGATCTGGCCCACCCCGGTGGCGACCGCGAGGTCCGCAATGAAGGTGTCCTCCGACTCGCCCGAGCGGTGGGAAATGATCGCGCTGTAGGCGTGGCGGCGGGCGAGGGAGATCGCGTCCAGGGTCTCGGTGAGGGAGCCGATCTGGTTCACCTTGATCAGGATCGAGTTGGCGATCCCCTGCTCGATCCCCCGGGCGAGGCGCTCGGTGTTGGTGACGAACAGGTCGTCGCCCACGAGCTGGAGCTTGTCGCCGAGGGCCGTGGTCTGGGCCTGCCAGCCGTCCCAGTCGTCCTCGGCCAGGCCGTCCTCGATCGACACGATCGGGTAGCTGGCGAGCCACTTGGCGTAGGCGGCGGTGACAGCGTCCGCCTTGACCGGCTTGTCCGAGCCGAAGGTCTGGCCGCGGTAGCCGTTCTTCTCGTCGTGGAACTCGGTGGCGGCGACGTCGAGGGCCAGCGCGATCTCCTCGCCCGGCTTGCGGCCGCCCTTCTCGATCGCGGCCAGGAGGAGGTCGAACACCTGCTCGGGGGTGTCGATCGCGGGGGCGAAGCCGCCCTCGTCGCCCACGTTGGTGGCCAGGCCCTTGTCCTTGAGGAGCTTCTTGAGGTGGTGGAAGGTCTCGGAGCCCCACTGGATCGCCTGGGCGAACGACTTGGCCCCCCAGGGGACCAGCATGAACTCCTGAATGTCGATCGCGTTGTCGGCGTGGCTGCCCCCGTTGATCACGTTCATGAGCGGGACCGGGAGCACGCGGGCGCCCACCCCGCCGAGGTAGCGGTACAGGGGCTGCTCGAGGGCGCTGGCCGCCGCCTTGGCGGTGGCCAGGGACACGCCCAGGATCGCGTTGGCGCCCAGGCGGGCCTTGTTGGGGGTGCCGTCGAGCTCCTTGAGGCGCAGGTCGAGCTCGGCCTGGGCGAAGGCGTCCATGCCGTTGAGCTCGCGGTCGAGCTCGTCGTTGATGTGCTCCACCGCCTTGTCGACGCCCTTGCCGTGCCAGGCCTCGCCGCCGTCGCGCAGCTCGAGGGCCTCGTGAGCGCCCGTCGAGGCGCCCGAGGGGACGATCGCCCGCCCCTGGCTGCCGTCCTCGAGGGCCACCTCCACCTCGACGGTGGGGTTACCGCGGCTGTCGAGGACCCAGCGGGCGTGGACGTGCTCGATCTCGATCTTGGGGATCATGGCGCCTCCTTGGCGGCGGGGCGCGGATTCTACTGGCGCGGTGAGGCGTGTGGGGCGAGGGCGGGGGATTCGCGGCGCGGGCTACCAGGCCTCATGGGCCAGGCATGATGAGGACATGAAGCGCCCCAGCCGCCTCCCTCCGCCTGACCCCGTGATCGAGGCCTACAAGGCCGGCGTCGATCGCACGCTGATCCGGGAGAACCTGCGGCTGACTCCCGCACAGCGGCTGGAGAAGCACGCCGCGGCGCTGGCGCTCGTGCTCGAGCTGCGGGGCGCCGCGCGTCGCCACCGCGGGCGCGGCGTCCTCGAGGAGCGGGAGGGCGCGACCGGCTGAGCGCGCGGCCATAATGGCCCCATGCGGATCGGCCCCTACGAGGTCACGAGCGAGCTGGGGCGGGGCGGCATGGGGGTGGTGTACGCGGTGCGCCACCCGCAGGACCCCCGGCCGCTGGCGCTCAAGGTGCTCCTCTCGGGCGCGGCCAGCGCCAGGGCGACGGCCCGGTTCCACCGCGAGGCGCAGGCGCTGGCCCGGGTCAGCCACCCCCACGTGGCCCGGATCGTGTCGGTGGGCGACGCGCCGCAGGGGCCCTACATGGTGCTGGAGCGGGTGGCCGGCGAGTCGCTCGAGGCGCGGCTGGTCCGGGGCCCGCTGCCGCCGCGCGAGGCGGCGCGGGTGTGCGCCGAGGTCGCCGCGGCGCTGGGGGCGCTGCACGCGGCGGGGGTGGTGCACCGCGACGTCAAGCCCGCCAACGTCATGCTGCGCCCCGACGGCAGCGCGGTGCTCCTCGACCTCGGGGTGGCGCACGAGGCGGACGCCGAGACCCTGACCCGCACCGGTCAGCTGGTGGGGACGCCCGCCTTCATGAGCCCCGAGCAGGCGACCGGGCGCCGCGACCTCGACCCCCGCGCCGACGTGTACGGGCTGGGGGCGACGCTGTATGCGGCGGCGGTGGGCCAGCCGCCGTTCGCCGGCGCGACGCTGATCGAGCTGGTGCGCGCCGTCCTGCAGGACCGGCCCCGCTGGCCCGAGGGCGCGCCCGCCGCCCTGGTCGCGATCGGCGAGCGGGCCCTGGCCACGGCGCCCGAGGAGCGCTACCCCGACGCGGCGGCGCTGGAGGCCGACCCGCGCGCGGCCGCCGCCGGCGAGGCGCCAGCGGCGCTCGCCGAGGCGCGGGCCGACGCCGGGCGCCGCTCGGGCGCGCTCGCCGCGGCGCTGGCTGGGG
>JAWLGW010000722.1:0-4219 GCA_041690735.1 Planctomycetota bacterium | reverse complement strand
GGCTGCCCGCTCTACATCTTCCTGCGGACCTTCTGCTCTCTGACCTCGCCTCGCCCCGCCAGCAGGAAGGCCTTCCCCAGGATCCGCACCAGGGTGCCGTCGCCCTCGAACGGCAGCAGCACCGCCTCGGCCCGCCGGCGGGCGCTGCGGTCGACGAGCACCCGCAGGCAGGTGCCGCCGGGGCTGGAGCGCACGTTGCCGCTGCCCAGGTGGATCTCGTACCCGCGCCCGTCGGGGGCGCGGAGGCGCAGGAACCGCTCGGTGACCTCACAGCGGGCATCGATGTCCAGGCTCGGCGCCAGGGTCCGCAGGAGCTCGCGCCGAATGCGCGCGGCGGGGCCCAGGTCGCCGAAGGCCGAGGCCTCCCAGGCGCTCCGCAGGGGGCGCTCGACGCCGGTTCCCCAGCTGGGGTCGGTGCCGATGCTCGCCGCGCTCAAGAACTGGTCGACCTCCCGCAGCAGCTCCGACAGCGCCTGGGGGGGCACCCGGGTGAGGGGCACCGGCACCTGGTCGTCCTCGACGAAGCGGACCTGGGCGGCGGTGACCAGGGTCCAGGCCCCGGTGGTGGTCGTCGCCTCGCCGGCCGGCTCCAGCCACAGCTCGGCGGTGAGCCCGGGCAGGACGCGGCGGGTGGGGGCGTCCGACTCGTAGGTCCCCTGCAGCGGAAATCGCCAGCCGGCGTCGCGGCACAGGGCCGCCAGCTGCTGCTGCCGCGCCACCGCGGCGGCGAACCGGTCGGAGTGGGTGCGGAGCCCGCGCCGCTCGGCGGCCTCCAGCCGGTACACCTCCCGGTGGGCCTGCTTGAAGGGCTGGGTCACCGCGTGCCGGGCGAGCCAGCGGCGCCAGGCGCGGACGGTGTGGCTCGAGCTCTCCAGGGGGTGCCACAGCCGGACCCGCGTCGTCGCCCGCAGCCGCTGCAGCGGGCGATCCCGGGCGCTCACCAGCTCGCCCTCGAGGAAGGCGCCCGTCCGGGGCCGCCGACCCGGGGTCTCGAAGGACCACACCAGGCGGCGGGCGAGGTGTTGCAGGACCGGGTGGTCGAGGAGGCGCTCGCGCCACACGGGATACGACCAGGTGCGCTCGCTCGAGAACAAGCGCTCCAGCCGGTCCCGCTGCGCCGACAGGGTCTGAGGGAGCCCCTTGAGCGCGCGCCGCAGGTCGACCACTCGCCCGGGGTGCGCTCGCTGGACCTCGGGGGGCGTCGCCTCTTGCGCCTCGCGGACGCCCTGGCGACACCACAGCAGCTCGGCGCGGACGGTGCCCACCACCCGCAGGGTGGCGGTGTGGTGCTCGAGCCGCTCCCGCCGTTCGCCGCGGGGGCTGAGGCCGAAGGTCGGCACGCCGAGGTCCTCGAGGTCCGCCGAGGTCAGCTCCAGGCGGGCCGCGGCGGCGCGGAGCGCCGCGCCGACCAGGTCGAGGGCCCGCGAGTACCTGATCCGTCGGCGCAGCCGCGCCAGGTGACCCGCGGCCTCCAGCGTGTCGCGCTCGGCGAGGACCTGCAGCGCCGCGTTGCCCGCCTTGGCCGAGCGCGGGCCGTGACCCCGCAGCTTGCGGTAGGACGTCTCCGCGAGGTCCGCCAGGAGGGCGTCCACGCGCTCGCTCGGCAGGAGGACGCAGGTCCAGGCCAGCCCCTTGAGGAGGTCCGCCCCGCGATCGCCCAGGGGAGCCCGGGCCAGCGCCACCAGCGGGAACCACCGGCGCAGCCCCTCCAGGAAGGGCGCACTCCCCACGGCTTCGAGCAGCGGCGCCGCCTGGCTCCGCCAGCGCTGGCCGGGCTCGCTGCCGCGGGCCCGGAGCGCGTGGGTCAGCAGCGCCTCCCAGGCAGCTCGGGTGGGAGGATCGAGGGCGGCGAGGTCGGCGCGCAGGGCGTCGCTCCACGCCTCGCCTGGGTCGGGCAGCGCCGGCGACTCGGGTCGCCCCAGCCCGAGCACCTGCTCCAGCTCGCGCAGGTGCCGCCGGTCGCGGGCGTTGGAGGTGAAGGGCGCCAGGCGCGTGCGCAGACGGCGCAGGGCCTGCTCGGTGTCTGGGTCCAGGGTCCGGTCCTGTCTCGCGTGCGCCACCTGTCGCAGGACCTGCGCGGCGGTGGGGACGTCGTCGGGGCGCGGGCGCGCGCACGCCTCGACCAGCACCAGCAGGGAGGGGTCATCGAAGTCGAGGCGCCGGCGGAGGAGCGCCTCGGCCAGCCGATCCACGCGCCACCGGCGCTCGCGCTCTTGCTCCGCCGCGTTGAGGCGCCAGCTCTCGCGCGAGCGGTCGGCGTAGTGGCGAGAGCGCTCCACGCACGCCGCCGCCAGCACCGCCTGGAGCGGCCGGGGACGCCCCAGGAGCGCCCGCGACGCCGGGAGCTCGAGCAGCTCGTCGGGGTCGCTCACGACGGCGCTCACCGCCGGGTGGGCCAGCCAGTCGCCCAGCGCCCGGTGGGCCTCGCCCAGCGCCCCCTGAGCCTCGAACCGGAAGCCGTCCTCGTTCACGCGGCGCCCCTCGCGCGCGGAGGGCGCCGCGACCGCACGGTCCCGGGCTGTCGTTCGTCCCTCGACATGTCCTCCTCCCTCGGACTCGGGGGTGCAGCCACGAGGACGCGTGCACGCCGCGGGCCAAGGGAGCAGGGGAGGGCCGGGTCCCGGCGCTATCGTGAGGCGGGGTCGGCCTCACCGGGAGCGCGCGGGGGCAGGAGCGCGCAGACCGCATGGGCCAGGACGACCCCGCTGCCCCACGGCGTGACGCGAGCCTGTCTCGGCTCCTGTCAGCCCGGCAGTCCAGCGGGCGCTCGATCACAGGACCGCTCGCCAGGCGTCGGACAGCAGGTAGGTGAACATGTTGCCGCCCGGGCCCTCGAGCAGACGGAAGCCCTCCAGGCTGGGGTGCTGGATCAGCGGCCGGAGCGACCAGGTGAGCTGAGCGCTGACGGCGACGTACAGGCCGCTCCAGCCGTAGAGCACCCAGCCCGGCAGCGGGCCGGTCTGATCCTCGGCGATCCGCACGCCCTGGCGGAGGGTCCGCAGGAACGCGCCTTCGGCCAGGCCGAAGGTCAGCAGGCCGCACAGCAACAGGAACCAGTAGGGCGAGCCGACCCCGCCGAAGAACAACAGCACGGGGGCCAGCCCGGCCAGCACCGCCCCGCGCATGCCCTGGCCCACGGCCAGCAACCGCAGGGTGGGGCGCAGGGGCAGGCGCCAGCCGGCCAGCGCGGCGAACACGTACAGGGCGGGGAACGCGATGGCGAGGGCGCCCAGGTGGATCAGCGGCGCCTTGAGCGCCGCCGAGGCGGCCTGCAGCGGCCCGGTGGCCGCGCCCAGCGCGAGGCCGCCGAGGGCGGTCAGCAGGAGCGAGGCGCCGACGACCCGTCGCAGCGGAGGCGCGGCGCCGGCCACCACCTCCTGCAGCAGCGCGGCGCGCCCCTGCAGGACGCGCTGGACCAGCGGCAGGTCGGAGGGGGTCGCCACGGGAGGCGGCGACGAGGGGAGGCGGGCGGGCGGGGTGACGAGAGCGGTCATGGGGATCTCCCGAGCGGCGGGGGGTGAGGTGGAGCGGGGCGGTGGCGGATCGGAGCAACGCGCGCGGGTGCGGGTCGTCGCGTGGCGTGGCTGTTGGATCGTCCCGGAGCGAGCGCTCGCGTGAGGTGCGCGGCTGCGGGCGTCAGTGCGGATTGCACCGTCTGTCAGCGCCAAGGAGGAGGAGCCCGCACCTCCGCCGGAGCGCTCTTCGGGGGGGACGTGGGGGGCGGAGCGCCCCGCGAACCACGTTCTTCGCTGCCCTGCAGCCCGCCTGGGCACGTCGCGACCGCCTCGGCCTGCCCCTCGCCCTCCACCGCGCACAGCACCTCGGCGGTGCGGGACAGGGCGGCCTCCAGCTCGGCGCGGAGGGTGACCGCCTCGGCGGCGTGGCCGCCGCGGGCGGCGCGGGCGGCGCCCAGCGCGTCCACCCGGGCGGGCAGCGCCTCGAGCAGCGCCCGCAGGCGCCGCAGCTCGAGCTCGGCCAGGCGGCCGTCGCGGGCCAGCGCGTCGTGCCGAACCAGCGCGGCGCGGACGTCCTCCAGGGAGGCCTCGAGCAGGGCCCGCGCCTCGGGGAACGCCTCGTCGACGAGCTCGTTCGCCAGGCGCTGCTCCTCGCGCGCCAGGCGGGCGGCGTCCTCGCGGGTGGCGTCGCGGCGGCGGCCGGGCTCCACCCGCGCCGCCGCCCGCTCCTCGCGGCGCGCCAGGGGGGCCTCGATCAGGGGCGC
>JAWLGW010000721.1:0-4220 GCA_041690735.1 Planctomycetota bacterium | reverse complement strand
GAAGCCGGTCGCGCCGGGGGCGTCGCGCGGCGCGGCCGAGGCCACCCAGGCCCTCGCCGACGCGCGCCGGCAGGAGGCCGTCGGGCGGCCGGACCTGGCGCTGCGGCACGTCGAGCGGGCGGACCAGGCGCTGGATCGCGCGATCGCAGCCCTCCAGGCGCCGCCCGAGGCAGGCCGGCAGGAGCCGACCTCCTCCGCCGCGCTCGCGTGGCTGACGCTCGGCCTGGGGCTGCCCTCGCTGGGGCTGCTCCTGTGGGCCGGCACCCTCTCCCTCTCGCGGGCGCGGCTGTCGCTCGAGCTGAGCTCGCTGCAAGAGGCGACGCGGCGCCAGGCCGACGGCCTCCACCGGGAGCTGCTCGCCCTGCGCAAGCTGTACCTGCGGGCGAGCCGGACCCGGCGGGCCGCCGTCCCGGAGGCGCTGCTCCCGGACCCGCCGCGCGCGGCGCCCCGCTGGCGCGGCGTCACCGCCGCTCACCTGCGGCGCGCCCGGGCGGACGTGGAGGAGATGCACCGGACGTGGTGCGCGCTGCACCTCGCCCTCGAGCGGGCCGACGTCGCGCACTCGCAGGACGTGTGGCACTCGACGCGGGCGCTGGAGGAGGCGCTGACGATCCTCCAGGACGTGCCGCGGCGGAACCTGCCGGTGACGCGGATCCGCGAGTGCGCCCAGCGGCTGGAGCGGCTGATCGCGACCCCGGAGCGGTGCGCGACCCTGCTCGACGAGACCGCCGCGGACCTGCGAGGGGCCGAGGGGGCGCTGGAGCGCGTGCTCCAGGCGCGGCAGTCGACGGCGCCCCTCGACGACGACTTCGCGGACCTGGTCGAGCAGTCGCTCGAGGCGGCCTTCCTCGCCCCGCTCGACCCGGTGGGCGCCAGTCAGCGCGCCAAGGACGCGCACCAGAGCGGCCGGGTGCTCGAGGAGCGGGTGGAGCGCTGCCTCGCGCTGGCGCGCGATCGGGATCGTCTGGAGCGCCGCCTGGGCGAGCTGGGAGCCGACGCGGCGCTCCCCGACCCGGAGCGCGACGTGTCGCCCCTCGTCGCCTGGGCGCACCATCTCACCGACCGGGTGAGCGGGGCGATCGACGAGGGCGCCCGCGACCAGGCGCAGCGCGGCCTGGAGCGCGCCGCCGACCTGGTGACCGACGTGGAGGGGCTGGCCGGGGGCACCGAGGAGGTCCGGCCCGACCTGTCCGGCCTGCGCGAGGAGCTGCGCCTCGCCTACGGGGCGCTCCGCGACCTGCAGCGCGAGTTCGGACCCGAGGCGTGGGAGGACCTGGAGACGGCCCTGCTGCGGGCGGCGGCCAGGATCGAGCTCCTGGAGCCGGCGTTGGCGGAAGGGCGGCGGGTGCCTCGGCTGGCGACGCGGGTCGCGCTGGTGCGGCGGACCCTCCTGCAGGTGACCGCGCGGCTGCTGCAGCTGCGGGGTGAGCGGGAGCGGGTCCACACCATGGTGGAGGAGCTGCGCGCGCGGGGGGAGGCGGTCCGCAACTTCGCGCAGCGCGAGCGCGAGGCGGTGCGCCTGCCGCTCCTGCTGGACCTCGATCGAATCCTGGAGTCGGTCGCGGCGGTGGCCCGGCAGGTGACGCCGGGGGGCGAAGAGCCCGATCCCGAGTGGAGCGAGCTGCTCGTGCAGCTGGGGGTGCTCGAGGACGACCTCGACGCGGTGCGGGCACGGATCGGCGAGCAGGTGCTGATCCACCGGCGGACCTGGGCGCTCAAGCGGGGGGTGGAGAAGCTGCTGCGGGACACCGAGGACCTGCTGCGCCACCCCGACCGCGCCGCGCGCCCTGGCTCCCGGGCGCGGCTCGCCGCTGCGCGGGGCTGGCTGGCCCGGGCGGAGGAGCTGCTGCCGGTCGGGGAGCTCGATGGGGGCGAGCCCCCCGCCGACGCGGACTCGGCCGCTCACCTGCCGCGCGCCCTCGCGCTGCTCCAGCGCGCGGCGCGGGCGGCGAGCGACGCCCGCGCGATCTCCGACCCGCGTGGCCTGTCCCACCCCGTCCGCGACGAGGGCATGCTGGGAGACGCGCAGCACGCGATCCTCGCCGCCGCGCACAGCCTGGGCGAGGCCGATCGGCTGCACGTGGTCGGCGAGGCGGGCGACCCCGCCGAGGCCCGGCAGGCCCTCGAGGAGGCGCGGCGGGCGCTCTACGCGGACCCTGTCGCCGCCCTCGAGCGGGCCGAGGATGCGGACGAGTTGGCGGGGCAGCTGATCGTGGAGGCGGCCGCCCGGGCGGCCGAGGCGGTCGAGGGCGAGCTGGCGGCGCGCCGGGCCGAGTCGCCGCAGCGTCGTCAGCTGCGCTCGCGGGTGGCTTCGCTGATCCGGGTGGGCGAGCAGCGGCGGCGGGCTCGGTTCGAGATCCTGGGTCTGGACGAGGAGGCGGACTTCGAGGCGGTGCCCGCGGACCTCGACGCCGAGGACGCCGACGAGGCGGCGGCGCTGGACGAGGTGGCGGACGAGGACGAGGAGGAGACGGGCTCCGACCTCGGGGCGCCGCCCTCGGCCGCAGAAGAAGAAACCGCAGAGGACGCAAAGATCGCAGAGGAGACGCAGAGCTCCTCCGAAGCGCCGTCCGAGTCCGAGTCCGAGTCCGAGTCCGCGTTCGAGTCCGAGTCCGAGTCCGCGTCCGCGTCCGAGTCCGAGTCCGAGTCCGCGTCCGAGTCCGAGTCCGAGTCCGAGTCCGCGTCCGAGTCCGAGTCCGAGTCCGCGTCCGCGTCCGAGTCCGAGTCCGCGTCCGCGTCCGAGTCCGAGTCCGAGTCCGAAGCGCCGTCCAGTACCGAGGGCGAGTCCGAGTCCGAGCGGTCCGGGGCGGGGCCGGACGCCTGAACCGTCCGCAGTTCGTTTCAAATGCCCTTACCGCGTTGCGGGCGCCGGTCGAGGTAGCTATCTTTCAAGCACTTGTGACATTCGTTCCGGGGGAATGGAGGGAGACTGCATGGCGAGGCTGAAGGGCCCCCTGGCGCTCGTGCTGAGCACGGCGCTCCTGGGGATCGTCGGCTGCGGCAGCTCGGACGCACCGTCGGAGGCGCCGAGCGCGGCGCCTGACCACGTCGCGGCCGAGAGCGCGGGCGAGACCAACGACGGGAGCGTCGAGGCCGAGGAGCACTACGCCCGCGGCCTGCAGCGCGAGCGCATGGGCGACTACGCTGGCGCGCGGGAGGCGTACGTTCAGGCGCAGACGTACGTGGCGGCATACCGAGACGCCGCCGACCGGATCGAGGCCCTGGCCGAGATCCTGGCGGCGAAGCAGCGCTACGAGGAGGCCAAGGCGGCGGGCGAGCCCACCGCGGAGGTCGCCATCTCCTACGCCATGGCGCTGCGTGAGCGGCCGGCGGACCACCGCAACCTGCACGCGGCGCGGCTGCTGTTGCAGGAGGCGGCCCGCGAGGAGGACGCCGCCGCTAGGGCCGAGCTGGCCCTGGGGGTCGTGGCGAGCGAGCGCGGAGACGTCGAGGGCGCGCTGGTGCACACCGCTTCGGCCCTCGAGCGGGACGAGGCCAACGCCGAGGCTCACTACCGCCTCGCCTTCATCTATCGGACGCGCCTCGAAGGCGACGGCCCCGATCCGGTCAAGGCGCTGGAGCACGCTCGGTTGGCGGTCGAGACCGCCGGGAGCGAGCAGCCCGCGTACTACGAGCTGCTGGCGGCTTGCTACCACGACCTCGGGGAGCTCGATCCGGCGATCGACGCCCTGCGTGAGGCGGTGCGGGTGACGCAGGAGCCGCGCTACGCCAAGCGGCTCCAGGCGTACCTCTACGAGCGGGACGGCCCGCCTCCGGCGGTCGAGGAGCCGCTGCCTGGCGAGGAGTTGCCCGCGGCGCCGATGGCTGAGGAGGAGCCGGTCGAGCCGCTGGACGAGCCCTTCCCCGAGGAGCCGGGCATGGGCGAGCCGCTCCCCGAGGAGCCGGTCGAGCCGCTGGACGAGCCCTTCCCCGAGGAGCCGGGCATGGGCGAGCCGCTCCCCGAGGAGCCGGTCGAGCCCATGGAAGAGCTCCCCGAGGAGCCGGCCATGGAGGAGCCTTTCCCCGAGGAGGCGCCGCTGCCAGAGGAGGAGCCGCTGGACGAGCCCTTCCCCGAGGAGCCGGCCATGGAGGAGCCGGTCGAGCCCATGGAGGAGCCTCTTCCGGAGGAGGAGCCGCTCCCCGAGGACCCGGCGCCGCTGCCCGAGGAGGCGCCGCTGCCCGAGGAGCTGCCCGAGCCGGGGGAGGAGCCGCTGCCTGAG
>JAWLGW010000720.1:0-4223 GCA_041690735.1 Planctomycetota bacterium | reverse complement strand
GTCGGTCTCGACCTCGGTCTCCACTTCGGGTGCGGGGGCGTCAGCGTCCATGAGCGCGATTCTCACCCCGCTGGCCGGCGAGCGCGAGGTGCGTGCCGTCGCCCCGCTCGTTGGGCAAGGCTTGCTCACCGGGGCCCAGGCCGCGCGTCGCTCCTGGGACGGCGCGAGCACAAGGCCAGGCGCGGCCGCCGGAGCGGCGCGGCCGCGCGTTTGCCCCGGCGCCGGAGGAACCGGAGGACCCCATGAGACCGTTCGCCCCCGCCCCGCTGCTCGCCCTGGTCGCCCTGATCGCCGTGACCGGCCCCACGTACTCCGCGCCGCGCGGCCTCGCCGGCGCCCAGGAGGGCGCGCCTCCCGAGGCCCCTCCCGAGCGGGAGGACGCGCCGCGCGAGGAGGAAGGCTGGCTCCCGGGCGCTCAGGCGGTCACCCCCGCGGGCCGGATCCCGATCGAGCGGGTCCGCGCGGGGGACCGGGTGCTGGCCCGCGACGAGACGACCGGCGCCGTCCGCTACGGCTCCGTCACGCGGGTGGTGCGCGGCCGAGCCGCGCGCTCGATGGCCCTGCGCGTCGCCGAGGTGCGTCCGGGTCCCCGGGCCTACGACCCCGTGCAGACCCTGCGCTGCACCCCGGGCACCCGCCTGTGGGTGGAAGGGATCGGCTGGCTCCCCGCCAGCCGGCTCCGGGTCGGCCAGCGCTTGCTCGGTCCCACCCGTGAGCGCCTACTGATCACCGCTCATGAGGAGCACCCGGAGCGGAGGGAGACCGTCGCGCTGGAGATCGACGGGGCGCAGGCGTACTTCGTGGCCGGGCAGGCGCGCGACGTCGCGGCGGTGCGGGTCGCTCGCTGAGTCGCGCGGGGTCGCCCCAGCCAGGGGTGGCCCGACCAGGGCCCAGCCTGGGAGCGGGCGGCGACCGCGGACTCCTGTGTGCGGATCCGGCTCGCCTGCTGGCGGTGCGTCCGCAGGCGCCGCGATCGCGGGCCAGCGCGCCACTCTTGACCCGGACGGCCGAAGAATTTCGCGCGAGCGCGAGCAGCACCCTCCCGTCCGGGCTCCGGCGCCCGATAGCGCGGGGCGCGCGCGCCCCTTCGCGACGTCGGCAGACCGCGCGCCCGGCGCGCGGACGTTGTGCGGGGGCGCCCCGTTTGCGGCGTGGTCGTGACCAACGCTCGAGAGGATCGCCTCATGACCCGTCACGTCGGTTCGCGAGCCGGCCGCCCGACGCTCCTCCTCGCGGCGGGCCTGACGCTGGCGTCCGCGCTGGGGACCGGGACCAGCCTCGCGGTGCCACCCGAGGAGGAGGTCGAGTTCACCGACGCCTTCGCCATCGAGCGCTGCCGGGCGCTGGTCCCCACCGGGCGCAACGCCTACCTCTCCCTCCGACCGGGGCACTTCCTCCGCCTGCAGGGCATGAAGGAGGGAGCGTTGATCCAGGTCGACCTCACCGTGCTCGGCTTCACCCGGCACATCGACCTCGAGCTGAACGGGCGGCGCCTTCGCGCGCACACCCGTCTGGTCGAGGAGCGGACGGCCCTCGACGGGCGGCTGGTCCGGGTCTCGCGCCACCACCTCGCGCGCTGCCAGGACACCAGCGACGTCTTCTCCTTCGGCGAAGAGGTCGACATCTACGAGGGGGGCGAGGTCGTGGGCCACGAAGGCAGCTGGCGGGCGGGCGAGGAGGGCGCGCTGCCGGGCCTCGTCATGCCGTCCCGCTTCCTGCTGGGCGCGCGCTACCTGCGGGAGGTCGCTCCCGAGGTGGCCCTCGATCGCGCCCAGCACGTGGCGCAGGGCCTGACGGTCGTGACGCCCGCGGGGACGTTCCAGGACGTCGTCAAGGTCGTCGAGACGACGCCGCTCGACCCCGACGAGGAGCGCGTGAAGCTGTACGCCCCGGACGTGGGGCTGATCTACGACGACGGCCTGGAGCTGGTGGCCTGGCGCCCCTGAGCTCAGGCGGGGCCGAGCACCAGGGCCAACCCCAGGTAGGTGAGCGTGCCCGCGCTGCCGGGGGTGGAGAAGGAGGCGCCCCGGTCGGGGCGGTCGACGCCGAGCCAGCGGTAGGCGCGGGACTGGGAGTCGTACACCTCCAGCCCTCCGCCTGCGGCGCGGCGGAACAGCACGTAGTGCAGGTAGCTGCCGGCGTCACACGGAGCGACCGCGAGCTTCGCCTCCCCGGGCGGCGCGTTCAGCACCCGCTCCAGGCCGTCTCCGGCCTCGACGGTCACGCCGCGCGCCGCCGCCTCGCCCAGCACGAGGTCGAGCAGGTCGGTCATCTGCAGGGTGGCGTTCATGACCATGCGCCCCGTGGCCCAGGCCCGCAGCTGCGCCGGCCCCTCCACCGCGTAGAACGCCTCCAGCGCGGCGCCCGCCTCGACCGCCATCGCCGCGGGCGACGAGTAGCCGTGAGGGGCCAGCGGCCCGCTCTGGAACTTGATCCGGGGCCACAGGGCGCGCACGTCCTCGTGCACGCGCTCCCACTCCCGCTGCTGCACCGTCCCGTCCGCGTTGGCGTCCAGCCGCGCCGTCCGCAGGCGCAGGGCGTGCGCCAGGGCGTAGGCCCCGCACGAGGTCGCCTGGCGCTGGTGCCAGGCCTCGAGCTCGAACACGTGCCGCTGACCGGTCCGCACCTCGACCGCCGGCTCCAGCACCCCGGGGAAGCTGACCTCGCAAGGACCCGGCGACAGCCCGTCGACCCGGACCAGGCCCTCCCCGTCGAGCTGCCCGCTGGCCACTCGCCCGTTGGGCAGCGCGATCCGGTACTCCTCCCCGGGCAGGGGACCCTCGCCGCGCGCGACGAGCTGGACCTCGATCCAGGCCTCCCGGCTGCGCGGGCGACGCGCCGTGCCAGGGACGTTGAAGGTGCGCGTGCGGTCGACCTGCACCGTCCACTCGGCCTTGGTGAACCCGCACGCGGGGCACGGCTCCGTGTCGAGGACCTCCGCTCCGCAATGCTCCCAGGCCATGGCGCGCCTCCCCGGGGCCGACTGTAGAGGAGCGCCCGCGACGCCGCCAGCGCGTCCGTCTCGGCTACAGCCAGTGGAAGCCGGGCGCCACCTCCTGCAGCAGCGCGTCGATCGGGAACGTCGATCCCTCGTCGGCGCCGACGCTGCCGTCGGCGGCCACCTCGAGCTTGGGCAGGTCCCCCTGGAACGGGGTCCAGTCGGCGGGGTCGTCGGCGTCGGCGCTGGCCTGGCCCACCAGCAGGAACACGCGCCCGTCCTCCTGCACGAACAGACCGGTCGAGCGCTCCGGGTCCTCGACGAGGCCCAGGTAGAAGGGCGTGCCGGTGTCGTCGGGGTCGATCAGGATGCTGCGCGGCCGGGCGCGACCCGCCGCGTACAGCGTGCCAGGCAGGCCGTCCCCGAGTACGGCCGCGACCGAGGCGACCCGGAGCCGCGTCCGCTTGGGGAAGTAGACCGCGCTGTAGGGGATGGGCGGACGCAAGCCGACGACCGGCTTGTCGCGGAAGCGTTCGACCTGGTGACGCGCCGTGAGGAAGGCGGGCTCGTCCCGCAGGGCGGCCTCGGCGTCGCGCTGGGCGACCAGCGCGGTGTACGAGACGTAGCCGTCCTCGACCGGCTCGGCCGCGGCGCCGAACAGGCGCCGCTGGTAGCGATAGACGGCCCGGTGGATCGAGAGGGCCTCGTCGACGTAGTTGATCGACACTCCGCCCCGCTTGCCCATGTTCGAGCCGAGCCCCAGGGGAGCGGCCAGGACGGGCACCGGCAGCGCCCGCGCCGCCGCCGGGGCGTAGCCGAGCACCGCCGCCTGACGGGCGACCTCGTAGCGGAGGTAGGCGAGGGTGGTCACCTCCCGGTAGCTCGGACCGCCGTGGAGGTCGTCCCAGGTGACCGTGAAGGGCTCGTCGTCGGCGGCCCCCGCCTCGAGCTGCGCCAGGGCCTCCGACTGCTGGTGGCGGAGCCGGTTGCTGGAGCTGCAGCCCCACACGTGGAAGGTGCCGTCCCCGTGGAAGGCGTCCGGCAGGTGGGGGAAGGCGCGGGGGATCACGTGGTCGAAGTCCTTGGCCCGCCCGTCGACGTCCATGACGTCCCGGTGGCTCCCCGTCGCCAGGTCGCTGGTGTTGGTGAGGATCGGGCCGCCGCTGTAGGCGTGGCTGAACACCGCCGCCTCGACCACCGAGCCGGGGGCGTCACGCCCCACCGCGTCGAGGTACTCGTACAGGTCCACCGCGCCCAGGGTGAGCTTCTTCACGTACTTGCCGTC
>JAWLGW010000719.1:0-4228 GCA_041690735.1 Planctomycetota bacterium | reverse complement strand
AGGAGGTCCACCAGGGCGGCGGCCTCCAGCTGCGCCGCCGGGAGGGCAGTCGGATCGCCGGCCAGGATCAGGGCCTCCAGGCGATCGGGGGCAGGTGACGCGGCCGCGGCGGGAGGAGGCGCGCCGTCGACGACCAGTTGACGCGCGACGGCGCGCTGCTCCACCAGCGCCCGCTGCCCGTCGGGTCGGGCCAGCTCGAAGGGGAGCGGCGCCAGCGAGGCGTCGAGGCGCAGCACCAGCGCGCGCCCGGCCTCGGCCGCCAGCCGCTCGTGGATCGGCGGCGGGAGGAGGGCGGCGACCTCGGCCCCCAGCGCCGCCAGCTCCGCCGGCGCGTCGAGCAGGCGCCGCCCCTCCGCGTCGCGCAGCCGCTCCAGCCGCTGCCGCAAGGCCCGCTCGCGCGCCGGCTCGACGGACACCGTCGAGACGTGCGCCACCGGCTGGTCGTCGGGGAACGAGGCCCGCACGCCCGCGCCGCCCCGCTCCAGCCGCAGGGCCAGCGGCGCGGTCGCCTGGGTCCCGCTGCGCAGGGCCTCCTCGAAGAAGGACAGGAACGACTCCGCGTCCAGCAGCGCGATCACCACCCGGCGCAGCGTGGTCTGCTGCTGCAGGCCGGCCACGATCTCCTCCACCATGACCTGGCTGGTGGCGCGCACCGGGAGCTCGGCGGCGCGCACCGCGAAGGCGGGGAAGGCGATCGAGGTCAGCCCCAGCCCGCTGGCGAGGGCCAGGGCCGAGCGCACGGCGCCGCGCACCATGTCCAAGGTCGCGTGGTGCCCCTCCTCGCTCTTGACCACGGTCGCCGCGTGGACGACCCACCGGCAGGGCAGCGCGCGGGCCGGCGTGATCACCGCCCGCCCGGGCTCGATCGGCCCCAGCCGCGCCAGCGCCTCCGCCAAGGCCGGCCCCTCGGCGCGCCGGATCGCCGCCGACACGCTGGGGCCGTCGGGCGTGTCCATGATCAGGTCGCTGTTCTCGCTGCTGACGATCGCGTCCACCTCGAGGCGCGTGATGTCGCCGAGGTGGAGCAAGAGACGCCGGCCCAAGAGCTCGTACTCGCGCTGCACCCCGCCATGATGACACGCGCCCGCCCGGACCGACGCCTCTCCCGTAGACTTCCGGACCGCTGTGGGAGGTGCCCATGCGCCATGGCTCCCTGTCGTCCTTCACCAGGCTGTTCCCGACCGCCGGGCTGGCCCCGCTGCTGGCGGCGGCCCTCCCCCTCCTCCTCCCGTCCGCCGCGCGGGCTGGGGAGGCGGTGGCCACCGTCGCCTCCCACGTGGTGGTGACGGAGCGCCGCACCCTCCTCGACGCACCCCTCAAGGGGCTGATCACCACGGCCACAGGCTGGCGGCGGGTGACCGAGGGGCTCGCGGGGGCCCCGCCCGCCCCCGACTTCGCCGCGGGGCAGGTCGGGCTGCTGGTGGTGGCCGACGCCCGCGGCGCCGCCAACGCGGTGGAGGCGGTGGAGCGCGCCGGGTCGAACGACCTGCGGGTCGTCCTGGTGCGGCGCGAGGGCGTCCGCGCCGACGACCCCAGCCTGCCCCGCCTGGAGGCGTTCTTCTTCACCCTCGCCGCCGACCCGGGCGGCGGGGTGGCGCTCACCCACCGCACCGTGCTGCCCGAGGGCATGGGCACGGTCGAGCGGACCACGCCCGCCGTGCCGAGCGACCGCGATCCACGCGGGCTCCCGCGGCTGGGGCCCGACCTGCGCCTCGCCCTCGGCATGGCCGACGGGTCGGAGGTGCCGCCTGGGATCAAGCTGCGGGTCGAGGTGTATTACGCCCGCAAGGGCCTGCCGGGGCGGGTGGTGGATGTCCCCTTCCCCGCCGAGGGGCTGATCTTCCCCGAGCTCCGCGACGGCGCCCGCTTCGTGTACGCGGCCTACGGGGAGGGGCTGCGCTCGCAGAACGCGCTGGTGCTGGACGCCCTCCCCCCGCCCGGGCCCGGGGGCGGCGCCCCGCCCCTTCAGCACCGCTTCCTCCTCGAGCCGGCGCCTGAAGGCGGTCGCTCCCGGTGAAGGGCGTCCCCACCGTCCGCCTCAAGGCGCCCCTGGCCTCGCCGCACCCGTGGGTGTGGCGGACCCGGATCGACGCCGCCTCGATCCCGCGCCGGCTGGAGGCGGGGGGTGTGGTGCGCGTGCTGGGCCCCGACGGCGCGCCGCTCGGCCGCGGCCTGCTGCACCCCCACGTGACGATCGCCCTGCGCATGCTCACCCGCGACGGCGACGAGGCGATCGATCAGGCCTTCTTCGCCCGCCGGTTCGAGCGCGCCCTCCGGCTGCGGCGGGACGTGCTGCGCCTGGGCGAGCAGGGCGACGGCTTCCGCCTGTGCCACTCGGAGGCCGACGGTCTGTCCGGCGTGGTGGTCGACGTGCTGGGCGAGGTGGTGCGGGTCGACCTGTTCTCCCGCGGCATGGCGCTGCTCGAGCAGCCCCTGCGCCGGGCTCTGGAGGACCTGTTCCCCGGCAAGCCGGTGCTGGTCCGCGCCGACCGCCGCTCGGCCGACATCGAGGGCTTTCGGGTCAAGCCGCGCCCGGGCGAGCCCGAGCACACACAGGTGCTCGAGCAGGGCGTCCGGTTCCACGTCGACCTGCGCGAGGGGCACAAGACGGGCTTCTTCCTGGACCAGCGCGACAACCGCGCCTTCCTGTCCCACCTGTCCCGGGGCAAGACCGTCCTCGACGCCCACACCTACACCGGCGGCTTCGCCCTGTACGCGGCGGTCCGGGGCGACGCGGCCAGGGTCACCGGCGTCGACCTCGACGAGAAGGCGATCGCGGTGGCCAAGCGCAACGCCAAGCTCAACCAGGTGCAGCAGCGGGTGCGGTTCGTGCAGGCCGACGCCTTCCACTACCTGCGCGACCTCAGGCGGCAGGAGGGCGCCCCCGAGGTCCTCATCCTCGACCCGCCCAAGCTGGCCAAGGACCGCAAGGAGAAAGACAAGGCCCTGCGGACCTACGGCGACCTCAACCGCCTGGGCCTGGAGTGCGTGGCCGAGGACGGGGTCCTGGTCACCTGCTCCTGCTCGGGCATGGTCAGCGAGCAGGAGTTCCTCGACGTCCTCCGCTCGGCGGCGGCGCGCACCCAGAAGGAGCTCACGGTGTTCCGCGTGTCGGGCGCCGCCGACGACCACCCGGTCGGGCTGCACGTGCCGGAGACGCGCTACCTGAAGGCGGTGTTCGCGCGGGTGCGCAGCTTGTAGGGAAGGAGGACAGAGCTACGAGCGCGAATGAGGAGCGGGAAGTGAGGCTCATGTCCTCATTTCCAGGCCTGCGACCGGCAGCTCCTTCATTCCTCGTTCCCGGATCAAACTCATCTTCCCTGTTCGTTCTCCCCCTACCGCAGCCGCCCCGGCTTGGGCGGGCTCGCAGCCACCGGATCCTCGGGCCAGGCGTGCTTGGGGTAGCGCCGGCTCAGCCGCCGGCGCTCGGTCGGGTAGTGGCGCTCCCAGAAGCTCGCCAGGTCGCTGGTCACCGACACCGCGGTCTTGTTGGGGGCGAGGAGGTGGAGCACCAGCGGCACCCGGCCGTCGCCCACGCGAGGGCCCTCGCGCAGGCCGAAGAAGTCTTGCAGGCGCGAGGCGATCCAGGGGGGCTGGTTGCGCTCGTAGGTGACCTGGCAGCGGCGGCCGCCGGGAAGCGTGACGCTGGCCGGGGCCAGCCGATCGAGGCGGCGCAGGACGTCGTGGCCCACATGCGCCTGCACGTGGGCCAACAGGTCCGCGCGGCGTACCTCGGCGAAGGAGCGCCGCCCCTGGCAGAGCTCCTCCAGGACCGCCTCGACCTCCGCCGGCTCCAGGGCGGGCAGCGCGGGATCGACCTGCCGCGCGAACGCCAGCCGCCGCCGCAGGGCGTCGATCGCCTCGCGATCGCAGAAGGCGTCGGGCCCCGCCTCGCGGGCGGCCTGGGCCAGCGCGGCGCTCACGGCCGCGGGGTCCCCCGGCTCGGAGGCCTCCTCCAGCGCCAGCCCCTGATAGCTGAGGCGCCAGCGGCTCTCCACCCGCTCGCGGCGCGCGTCCCACACCACCTCGTGCGCCTCCTCCATGGCCTCGGGGAACAGCTCCAGCAGCCACTCGGGCTCGATCGCGCTCACCAGGCGCGCGGGGCGCGCGCCGCCGCCGGCCCGGCCGCCGACCCCGCCGGCGTCGAGCACCACCAGCCACTCCGCCTCCCGCACGGCGGTGGAGCGCGCCAGCCGGACGCCGCCGCCGCCCGCGATCGCGTAGTCGC
>JAWLGW010000718.1:0-4230 GCA_041690735.1 Planctomycetota bacterium | reverse complement strand
CCGCCGCCGGCGGGTGGGCGCGCTGCTGGAGCGGTGCGGCCTCCCCTCGCGGTTCATGGGCCGCTACCCCCACGAGTTCTCGGGCGGCCAGCGCCAGCGGGTGGGGATCGCCCGCGCCCTCGCCCTCGAGCCCGACTTCATCGTGTGCGACGAGGCGGTGTCGGCCCTCGACGTGTCGATCCAGGCGCAGGTGATCAACCTGCTCCTCGACATTCAGAAGGAGATGGGCCTCTCGTACCTGTTCATCGCCCACGACCTGTCGGTGGTCGAGCACATCTCCACCCGGGTCGCGGTCATGTACCTGGGCCGCATGGCGGAGCTGGCCACCAGCGACGAGCTGTACAGGAACCCGCTCCACCCCTACACCCGGGCCCTCCTGTCGGCGGTCCCGATCCCCGACCCCGAGCGGCGCCACGAGCGGATCATCCTGGAGGGCGACGTCCCCACCCCGATCAACCCGCCCAGCGGCTGCCCCTTCCACACCCGCTGCTGGCTGGCCGAGGAGCGCTGCACCCAGGAGCGCCCCGAGTGGCGCGACGTGGGCGGCGAGCACCGGGTCGCCTGCCACCTGGTGGACGCGGCCACCCAGACCCTCCGCAAGGACGGCGAGGTGGTCCCCCTCGGCTCGGGCAAGGACTGGAAGCCGGGTAAGGGCAAGGCGCTGGAGATCGCGGGGGAGGCGCCGGCCGCGGAGCCGGCGCCCGAGACGCCGCCCAGCGACGAGCAGGCGCCCGCCGCCGAGGCGAGCGACGGCAGCGAACCGAGCGGCGAGTCCGACGGGTAGCGACTCAGCGCCCGTCCAACGCCCCCTCCAGGGCGCCCACCGCGCCCGGCTGGGGCCCGAGGTCGAGCAGTCCGCCGCCCTCGTACAGGCGGCGGTCGGCCTCGGCGAGCCGGTCCACCCGCGCGCGGGCTGACTGCAGCGCGGTGGCCTGCGTCGCGCGGCCGGACGCCTCGAGGCGCGCGATCAGGCCGTCGAGGACCTCCCGCTCGTCCTCGTACGCCTGCAGCCGGTTGCGTGCGGCGCCCTCCAGGGCGCTGCGGTGGGCCCCCCGCTGCCGCTCCCGCCCCAGGCGCGCGAAGACGTCGCGGCGCCCCCCGTACGGATCGCCCGGGCCGCCGACCCGAGCGCCCGACAAGAGCCACTCGGCATCGGCCGGCAGGTAGCCGCCAGTGCGCCGCTCGCCCTCATACACCTCGGCGAGGTGCTGCGAGCGCGCTCGCTCGTAGGAGCTCAGGAGGCGGTCCACCTCCGCCTGCAGGTCGCGCTCCTCCTCGGCGCGCCGGGCGGCCGCGTAGGCCTCGATCGAGCCGTAGCGGCGCTCGATGTTGGCGCGCAGGGCGGCGCGCTCGCCCAGGCGCTCCTCCTCGGCCCGGCGGCGGTCGGCGATCAGCTTCGCCTCCCGGGCGATCCGCTCCAGGCGCCGCGCCAGCAGCGCCTCGTCCTGCTCGAGGATCCCCAGCAGGGAGTTGCGGTAGTCCACCCAGGCCGCCTCGTGCGCCCGCGCCGCCTCGCTCACCGCCTCGGGCGTGGCGTCCGGGTCGCTGGCGACCGCGATCAGGCGCTCCACCGCGTCGGCCAGGGCGTCCTCGGCCGCCTCCCGGTCGAGGCGCTCGTTCACCGCCTGGTCCAGCTCCTCGGCCACGTACAGCACGACCGCCAGCTCGACCGCGGTGTAGAACCAGCCGCCCAGCCGGGCCAGGCGCCCGCCGGTGGCGCCCAGCCGCGCCAGGGCGCCGCTGCGGCGGGCGGTCGCCAGGTCGGTGACCCACCCGATCGAGCGCACCCCCGCCCGCACGGCGGCCGACGAGAGGCCGAGCGAGCCCAGGGAGATCGCGAACGTCTTCCCCTCCAGCTGGCCCTCCACGAGCAGCGGCAAGGCCATGCCGGCGCCGAGGACGAGGTTCGTCTTCAGCAGGCCGTTGACGAAGCGCGGTCGCACGTAGCGCTGCAGGTAGCGCACGTAGGCGACCTCGCTCACCCGGGCCCCGGCGACGAACAGGCCGTAGTGCACGTAGAAGTCGGTCGACAGGAGCCCGTCGAAGAACTCCTCGATCCGGTCGCGGTCGCCGGTGCGGGCGACGACCGCCAGCTCCTTGAGGAACAGGGCCAGGCCGAAGTGGGCCAGGGCGCCCCCCTCCCGCAGCAGGCCGTCCCGGGCCATGCGGCGCCAGTCGAGGGTCTGGTCCACCGGCCGGCGGTAGGGCTCGGTCAGCTTCGCCAGCGCCTCGGCGTCGACGGGGTTACGCTCGCCCGGCGGCACGATTCGGTTCGCGTCGGGCTTGGGACGGCGCAGCTCCTTGGAGGCGTAGGCGCGCTCCAGGGGAATGCCGGGGTCGTGCCAGGTGGGGTCGACCAGCAGCACCCGGCGCCCGTCCGACGCCAGCGCCTCCACCCAGGCGTGGCCGCCGCGCACCGACCGGTCGCCGCGAGCCAGGGCCTCGCCGGCCACGTAGCGGCTGGCGATCCCCACGTGGTCCAGGGCCAGCTTCATGGCCAGCGCCATGTGGCGGCACTTGCCGCGCCCGAGCTCCAGGAACTCGCCGAAGTGGCGCTCGTGGCCGCGCCGCCCCTCGTCGAGGCGCCGGTATTCGGCGTCCTCGGCCTTGGGATAGACCAGCACCTCGTTGACCAGCTTGGTCAGCGCCTCCAGCTTGGCCATGTCGCTGCGGTGGCGCCCCGCCACCTCGGCCGCCCGCTCGAGGAAGGCCTGCAGCGCCGGGTCGTGGGGACGGTCCACCACCGACGTCGCGCTGGTGCTGCGCCGGCTCGAGCCCGGCAGGACCCGCGCCCCGTCGGGGATCACGTAGGTCAGGTTGAGCCGCCGCAGCTCCGAGCCGGTGACCTCGCGGACCTCACGGCCGATCCGGACCCGGTAGCGGTCGCCCTCGAGCACCTCGAGGACCTCGGCTGCGGCGACGTTCATGCCGCTCGAGGCGTCGGTGACGGTGACCCGCCGCCCCGGCGAGAAGCGCGCCTCGGGCGAGGTCGCGTCGGCGGCGGGCGCCGCGGCGCGCGCCTCGACCCCGGCCAGCATCCGGTCGAGCGCCCAGAACAGCGGCGGCTCGTCCTCGCGTGGCGCAGGCGCGGTCGCGGGGCTCTCCGGCTGCGCCCGAGCCGCCTCCGGAAGCGCCACCCCGCCGGCCAGGGCCAGGAGCAGAGCCAGGGCGTGGGGACGGCGCAGCAGCACGGCGACCTCCGTGCGGGCGTCGAACGCCCGCACAAGTCCCTGATTTATAGAGGCCAGCCGCGGCGCCCGCCACCGCCATCGAGAACAGACCCTCAGTAGGCCAATGTTTATCGACTCGACCCGACGCCTAGAGCCCGCTCCGCTAACCTACGACCCTCGAGAACGCAGGTAACACGCCGCCGCTGCAGTCGTCATCGCTGGGAGGCGCGGGGATCGTCCTGCTGGCTGCCCCGCCCGGCTGGGGGAGCTGTGACTGCCAAGCCTGGGATTCCTGACGACGTGTTCTTGGCTCTGGCGCCGCTGGGCAAGGTGCCGCCGGCCTTCCTCAGCCACCTCCAGGCTCAGCAGCGGGCGCTGGCCGCGCAGGGCCGGCACCAGAGTCTGCTCGACCTCGCTCGCGCCAGCGGGCACCTGACGGCCGAGCACGAGGCCTGGTTCTTGGAGGCGGCGGCCCGGGTGGCGGCCGAGCGGGCCGCGGCGGGCCTGACTCCGGCCGACAGGCCGCCGCCCGGCGCCGAGGAGGCCGCCGAACCGGCCCCATCCCGCGGACTCGGGCCCGGTCCGACCGAGGCCTCGGGCGCCGACGATCCGCCGCCGGGCGCGGAGGACCCGTCCCAGCCCGAACCCGCCGACTGCCGACCCGCCGCGCCGGCGGCGACCGCCGCGGCCACCCTCGAAGAGGACGAAGACCGCGCGGCGGAGGCGAGCTTCGTCAGCGGGGCGCCGACCCCGGCCGCGCCTCTGCCGGCTGTCGTCGCGTCGCCGCCCCCGCTCCCGCCGCCCTTGCCCGCCTCCGCGGAGCCGCTCGCTTCCCCGGCTGCGCCGCCGCCCACCCCACCCACGGAGGGCGCTCCCCCTGCCACGGCGCCGCCCCCGTCCGCCGCGAAGCCCGGCTCCGGCTCGCGCCGCGCGGCCCGGGTCCGCGCGACCACCCGGCGCCACCCGCGGCCGATCTCACGGCAGGGCCGCGTCCGCGCCGGCCCCTCGCCCCTGCTCGTAGGCGGCCTGCTGGTGGGGCTGGTCTCGGCGCTGGCGGCCG
>JAWLGW010000717.1:0-4236 GCA_041690735.1 Planctomycetota bacterium | reverse complement strand
CGACCACGATCGACCACGACCACGACCACGACCACAAGCGCGAGCGCGAGTGACCAAGCCAGCCGCCCTAAGGGCCCGCCAGCACCCGCTCCAGCGCGCGCTGGCTCACCGGTCCGCTGGCGGAGAGCTGCGCCCGGCGGCCGCCGTCGGTGTGCTCCAGCGAGACCGTCAGGCGGTCGGCCGGCAAGGCCTGTTCGACGCGGTCGGCCCACTCGATCAGCACCGCCCGGTCGCGCGGCGCGCCGACCTCGTAGCCGAGGGCGTCCAGCTCCGCCGCGCTCCCCAGGCGATAGGCGTCGACGTGCAGCACCGGCGGCGGGCCGTCGTACTCCGCCACCAGGATGAACGTCGGGCTCACCACGTCGTCCTCGTGGAGGGGACCCAGGCTGGCGATCGCCGCCTTCACCAGAGAGGTCTTGCCGGCGCCCAGGTCGCCCAGCAGCGCCACCACCAGGCCGGGCTCCAGGGCGGCGCCCAGGCGCCGGCCGAGGGCGCGGGTGGCGGCGAGGTCGGGGAGCGTCCGGACGGCGGGGTCGGTCACGGCGCCGAGTCTACGGCCCCGGCGCGACCTGGCGGAGAGCAAGGACCAGACCGGCGCGGAGGGCTGTCCGAGGGCAGGACTAGCATGACGGGGTCGGGCGACAGCCCCGACGGACAGCGTCCCCGGGCCCCGCCACGCCCTGGAGCCACCGTTGAGCCGAATCCGCAAGCTCCCTCCTGGCCTCGTCAACAAGATCGCCGCCGGCGAGGTGGTGGAGCGCCCCGCCTCCGTCGTGAAGGAGCTGGTCGAGAACGCCCTCGACGCCGGCGCGACCACCGTGGAGCTGGTGGTGGAGGGCGGCGGCCTGCGGCGCCTCCAGGTCACCGACGACGGCGAGGGGATCGCGCGCGAGGAGCTGCGCCTGGCGGTGGCCAGCCACGCCACCTCCAAGATCCGCACCGCCGACGACCTGTTCGCGATCGGGTCGCTGGGGTTCCGCGGCGAGGCGCTGGCGAGCATCGCGTCGGTGTCCCACTTCACCCTCGCCTCGCGCCCTCGGGGCGCCACCGGCGCCGAGCTGCGCGTGGACGGCGGGCGAATCGGCGCCGAGCGCCCCGCCGGGATCCCCGCAGGCACCCGGATCGAGGTGGCGGACCTGTTCTTCAACGTCCCCGCCCGGCGGGCCTTCCTGCGCAGCGAGAAGGGCGAGCTGCGGGCCCTGCTCGCCGAGCTCAAGCGGCAGGCGCTGGCGCGCCCCGACGTCCACGTGCGGGCCCGCAGCGACGGCAAGGCGGTCCTCGACGCCCCCGCCGCCGACGAGCCGCGCGAGCGGATCGCGCAGCTCCTGGGACGCGAGCTGGCGCAGGACCTGCTCGTGGTGCCGCCGCGCGAAGAGGGCGGGATCGCGCTGCGCGGCTACATCACCCCGGTCGACCGCAGCCGCGGCAACTCGCAGCAGCAGTTCTTCTTCCTCAACGGCCGGGTGATCCGCGACGTCACCTTGCTCACCGCGATCAAGCAGGCCTACGACAGCCTCCTCCCGCCGCGCCGCCACCCGAGCGTGTTGCTGTGGATCGACGTCGACCCGGCCGAGGTGGACGTCAACGTGCATCCGCAGAAGGCCGAGGTGCGCTTCCGCCGCGACCGCGAGGTGTTCCGGGCGGTGGTGCGAGCGCTGCAGAAAGCCCTGCGGGAGGGCGGGCTGACCCTGTCCATGCGGCTGCCGCGCCACCGGCAGCCCGAGCCGCCGGTGGGGCCGGCGGCTCCAGCCCGCGCGACGACCGCCGCCCTGCCGTTCTTCTCTAGCGGCGGGGGGGCCGCGGTCGCCCTCGCCCCCGCGGTCGCCGCGACCGCCGCGCCCGCCCCGGCCTTGCTGGAGCAGCGTCCCTTCCTGCAGGTGCACCGCCGCTACATCGTCGCCGAGACCGAGGAGGGGCTGCGGATCCTCGACCCGCACGCCCTGCACGAGCGCATTCTGTACGAGCAGATCCGTGAGCGCCTCGGCCGGGAGCCCCTCGAGAGCCAGCAGCTCCTGTTCCCGCAGATCGTCGCCGCCAGCCCCGACGAGGCGGTCGCCCTCGAGGAGCGCGCGGACCTGCTCGCCCAGCTCGGCTTCGAGGTGGCGCCGTTCGGTCGCGGCGCCCTCGCCGTCCACGCCGTGCCTCGCCTCCTCCCGGCCGAGCGGGTGCCCGCCACCCTGGCGGCGCTCCTCGGCGAGCACAGCGGGACCCTCGACCCCGAGGAGGGGCTCGACGGCCAGGGCGGCCTCCTGCACGACCTCGCCGCCTCGCTGGCCTGCCGCTCGGCGGTGCGCTTCGGCGACGCCCTCTCGGAGCCCCAGATCGCCGAGCTGCTGCGGCTGCGCACGGAGGTCCGCCGAGGGCATTGCTGCCCCCACGGACGGCCCACCGCCCTGGCCCTCTCGCTCGACGAGCTGGACCACCGCTTCGGGCGTCAGGGGGCCGGATGAGATTCCAGCAAGGGCCACCTGGCTTGGGCCCGCTGCAAGTGCTAAAGACTCCTTGGGGGAACGCCGTAACCCGAAGCCGGGGTTAATGCTTGCCTTGACACGGGGTCTCGACGGCTGCTAAGGTGCCGCGACTCTCCGTAACGTCTGTCTAGCATAGACTTACGCCCCCATGTCGAGTGCCGCGACGGGTGGGCTTCGGGGAGGAAAAGGGGGAGACGGCATGAAACGCTACGGTTTCATGGGCGGCCTGGTGTGCGCCGCCCTGGTCTCGCTGGCGATCGCGGGAGCCAGGGCGCAAGACGCCGGCTCCGGCGACGTGGCGCCCGAGTATACGGTCGAGGTGACCCTCGAGTCCGGCGAGGTCCTGCGGGGCCGGCTCCGGGACGAGGGCGACCTCCTGGTCATCGAGACGGCCGACGGCCCCGTGGCCGTGCCGCGAGCCGACGTGACCGGCATCCGACAGGGTGAGCCCCTCGAGTTGCCGGCCCTGCCTGGGCCCGAGGGAGCGCCCCCGGAGGAGGCGCCCGCCGAGGAGGCCCCCCCGGAGGAGGTTCCCTTCGAGGAGGTTCCCTTCGAGGAGGTTCCCTTCGAGGAGGCCCCTGTCGAGGAGATGCCCCCGGAGGAGCTCCCTCCCGAAGAGCTCCCGGAGGAGGAGCCGTGGGACGCGCTCCCGCCTGCCGAGGCGCCCCCCGAGGAGGCGCCCCCCGAGGAGGCGCCCCCCGAGGAGACTCTGCCCGAGGAGCTGCCCCCGCTCGACGCCGACCCTGAGGAGCTCCCTCCTGCCGAGGCGCCCCCCGAGGAGCTCCCTCCGCTCGAGGCGCCCCCCGAGGAGGCTCCGCCCGAGGAGTTGCCTCCGCTCGAAGCGCCCCCCGAGGAGACTCTGCCCGAGGAGCTCCCTCCGCTCGAGGCGCCCCCCGAGGAGGCTCCCGAGGAGTTGCCGCCCGTCGACGAGCCTCCCGAGGACCTGCTGCCCGAGGAGTTGCCTCCGCCGGAGGACCTGCCGCCGGAGGACCTGCCGCCCGAGGACCTGCCGCCCGAGGACCTGCCCCCGGCCGACCTCCCGCTCGACGACCTGCCGCCGGCCGATCTCGCGCCCGAGGACCTGCCCCCGGCCGACCTCCCGCCGGCGACGGAGCCTCAGCCGGCCGCCCAGGAGGAGCTGCCTCCGGCCGCTCCCCTGCCGGCGGAGACGCTGCCGGCCGCGACCACGGAGCGCGAAGTCGTCGAGGTGACGAGCTACTACCCCGACGAGGAGCGTGAGTTCGGGCCGATCATGCCCGACTACCGCGGCCCGGTGGAGCTGTCGCTGTTCGGTGGGTGGGCGCTGTTCAGCCCCGAGCTCGACCTGGTGCACGGCGGCTCGTTCACCGGCGGCCTGCGCCTCACCGCCAACTTCGGCGAGGAGGGTCAGATCGGGGCCGACCTGACCTATGGGTTCACCCGCCCCGAGTTCCGCTGGCGGGAGGGCGGCGCCAGCCTGCGCGGCGAGATCACGATCAGCACGATCACCGCGGGCCTCACCTACCGGATGAGCTTCTTGCGCTCGCACCTGATCACGCCCTTCGTGCGGCTCGGCTTCGGCACGGTCTACTTCGACAGCACCGAGGCGAGCCTGTACATCGGAGGGAACCGGACCAAGGCGCGCCTCCCGGAGAGCTTCGGCTGGCTGGCGCAGCTGGGGCTGGGCTTCGACTACAAGCTGGCCAAGAACTGGTCCTTCCGCCTGGAGAACGCGACCGACTTCATGGTCACCGACTGGCGCGAGGGCAAGCACGGCTGGGAAGGC
>JAWLGW010000716.1:0-4241 GCA_041690735.1 Planctomycetota bacterium | reverse complement strand
GAGGAGGGCGCCACCGACACGGAGGCGAGCCCGGCGGCGGAGCGTCCCCCCCTCGGCCACTAGAACTCCCGCTCAATCGAGGGCGCGGTGCGGCCCTCGATCGGCGCCCGCAGCTCCACCCACCGGGCGTCCTTCTTGAACACCACCCGCCGCAGGACCCGCGCCAGGTCGGGGTCGATCCGCCCGGTCTCCTCGTCGATCGTGAGCCGGCGGCCGATCCGCTGCAGGGTGGGGCCGAAGGCGTCCGAGAGGGCCTCGAACCGCTGCTGATGGACCGGGTCCTTGATCACCTTCTCCACCAGCGCCTTGAGGTCGAAGGGCCGCACCAGCGCGTCCTCGAGGACCGCCCGGATCAGGGCCTTGAACTGCGGGTCACGCGCCAGCCGCCGGGTGGCCTGCCCCAGCGCCCGACGCACCTCCCGGCTGCGCGCGCCCTCCTCGATCAGCTCCTCCAGCGCCCGCAGCAGGTCCTTCTCGTGGGCGGCCACGATCGGGATCGCCTTCTCCTCCAGGAACTGCGACCACCAGGCGTCGACCCGCCGCTTGGAGGTCCCGGGCAGGGTGTCGACGAAGGCGTTCCAGCCCAGCGACCACATGGGGAGCTCGTTCCACAGCTCGCGCCCGATCTCGCGCAGGATCGGGTCGGCCTTCTTCTTGGCGCTGGGCCCGAGCTCTCGCTTGAGGACGGGCACCACCTCCTGCTGGATCAGCCCCCGCTGCTGGGAGAGCAGCGCCTGGATCTGGGGCTCGTGCGCGTCGAGGGCGTGCTTGAGGTTGGCCTCCAGCACCTCCATGGCGTGCTCGATCACGTCCTCGGCGATGGGCCGGGCGAAGGTCTCCAGGTCGCGCCGGTGCACCCGCGCGAAGCGGGACAGCTCGTCGGCGACCATCTCCCGCTTGTGGGGCGGGAGGAGCGTCTCGAGGACCCACTTGCCGTCGCGCGGCGCGGTGCGGGTGCGGAAGGACGGCTCGGGGGGCAGCGCCGGCGCGGCCTCGGGGTCGATGACCAGCGAGACCGTGTAGCGAGCCGAGACCGCCGAGACCTCGTGGAGGCTGACCGAGTCGCCGAAGATCGCCGCCACCCGGCCGAGGTAGCGCCGCTCTCCGTCCAGCACCGGGTCGCCCACCCGCAGCGGCCCCGTCAGCTCGACCTGGAGGACCGTCGGGCGGTGCCACAGGAAGCGCCCCAGCTTCCCCAGCGGGCCCCGCAGCTCGGCGGCGTTGGCCCGGGCGACCGCCAGCAGGCCCACCGCCACTAGCGCCCACACCGCGGCTCCAGCCAGCACTTTGGCGCGTCGCGTCGTCATCGTGCCTCGGTGATAGATCGTGCCTCGATGATAGCAGCCACCGGCGAGTCCGACCGGCCAGCCGCAAGCCTCATGCCCCCTCGTTATCCGCGGCGAGGAGGGCTGGGGCCGCTGGGTGCGTCCGATCTCTGCCGCCCGGGGCGCTACAGGTCCGACGCCTCGTCCTCGGGCGGCGGACCCACGAGGAGGGTGAGCACCACACCTCCCACCGCGCGCACGCTCCAGTAGGCGGCGAGGACCCAGCCGACCAGGGGGAGCGCGGCCGCGAACACCAGCACGAACCACCCGACCGCCAGGTCCTTCACATCCGCGGGCGGCCCGTCCGCCGCCCGGCGGCCCAGCGCCGCGGCCCCCACCACCCGCGCCAGCCCGTGGCTGCCGATCAGCGCCACCGCGAGCCACACGAGCACGATCAGCAGCGCCAGCGGCGGCGCGGGCTTGGCGATGGCGACGGCGAAGAACAGCAGGAAGGCGCTGTTGATCGCGCCCAGGACCAGGCCCTTGGTCCGGGGGCGGCGCGCCTGCGCCACCAGGGTCCGCCCGCGGCCGGGGAGCGTCGCCAGGAGGAGCAGGTGGACCGCCAGACCGAGCGGATAGACCGCCAGGGCCGCCAGCGGGGGGATCACGATCAGCGCCCCGGCCGCGTCTCCCTTGCCCGCCCAGGCGGGCGAGGCGGCGAGCAGCACGGCGCCCAGCAGCGCGAGCAACGGCGGACGACGGATCACCGGCGGACTCCCTGGGCCTGGCCGCCCCGGCTGAGGATCCAGTTGAGGAGGGCGAGCAGCGGGGCGGCCAGCAGCAGCGCGATCCAGGGCGGCGCTGGCGCCTGGGTGAGCGCGTCGCTGGCGGCCGCGTGGAGAGCGCCCCGCACCTCGACCGCCCGGTCCAGGAGCCCTTCGGGCCAGGCGGTCCAGGCGAGGCCGACGTCGGGGATCCAGGCGGTGGCCTGCTGCTCCACGGCGTCGAGGGCCGGCAGCCCCAGAGCCACGGCGAGGGCCAGGGCGGCGGCGGCGGCGACGAGGCTCGCCGCCCCTGCCCAGCGCAGGCGCCGGGCCTCCGCCTGGCGCAGGTCGAGCGCAAGGCGCACGGCCGCCGCCAGTCCGCGGGGCGCAGGGGGCGCCGGCTCGCCGCTCAGGAGGGCGTCCAGCGCCCTGAACGAGGCCTCTATCTCCTGGCACGAAAGGCACTTGCTCAGGTGAGCCGCGCCGGGCGGCGCCAGGGGGCCCCCCTCGCCGAGCCGCCGCCTCACGCCCTCGCACGCCGCCGTCGGTGCCCGCTCCATACCGGGCGATACCTGTAGGGGCCAGCGCGGGTTTCACGGCATGGCCGGTGGCGGGTGGTATCGTGTCGCCCCGCTCCACGAGCTCTGGAGGGTGGGATGCGAGACAGGATCGAGGCGGTGGCCGACCTGCTCATGGCCGCCGGCTGGGCCGACAAGCACATGGAAGCGCAGGAGGTCGATCAGATCGAGCGGCTGCTGCGCGAGATCTGGTCCCCAGGGGATCCGACGGCCGCGCTGCCCGAGGACCTGCGGGACCGGCTGGATGCGTTCGACCCGCAGCAGTTCGACATCGACGCCGCGGTGGGGCCGTTCCTGCCCGAGTCGTCCCAGACCAAGCGCCGGCTCCTCGAGATGGCCGTGTCGGTGCACGAGAGCGACGGCGAGCTCGACTTCCTCGAGGACACCTTCGTGCGCGAGCTGGGCTTCAAGCTCGGGCTGCCCGAGGAGGAGTACCAGGACCTGTGCCTGGAGTTCCTCTCCGAGGGCGCCCTCGCGCCGACGAACGGCGAGGAGGCGGAGGAGCCGGGCCCCGCGGCGGTCAGCGAGACCGGCGCCGTCGAGGCGCTGGCGAGCTCCGGGGTCGGCGGGCAGCCTCGCAGCCCCGAGGCGATCCTCAGCGAGCTCGGCGACGGCGTCGAGCCGGTCGTGCCGACGCCCGGCGCGCCCACGCCGGTCGCGCCCCTCTCCGAGGAGGTGACGCCGGAGCGGCACGCGCCGGCTGCCCGCCAGGCGGAGGAGGAGGACACCTTCGACGGCGCGGCCGTGTTCGAGGCCGCCGCCCCTACCTTCGCCCGCAGGCAGCGCGACCAGGACAGCGCCGAGATCGCGCCGCTCTCCAGCGGACCTGGCGACGTCCTGTCCGAGGCCGAGGCCGAGGCCGAGGACGAGGCCGAGGACGACGAGGAGCAGCCGCTCGGCTACCTGTTCCGGGAGCCTCGCAGCGTCGAGGAGGTCTCGTCGTGGGTGGCCACCTCGGGGGGCGGCCCCGAGTGGGTCGCGCGCCACGAGCCCGAGGCAGAGCCGTCGGCCGCGGCGCCGCACGACGAAGCGGAGCCCGAGGCGGAGGTCGCGTACGAGACCGCCCCCGTGGGCCCCGAGGGAGCCTCGACCGAGCCGGTGATCCAGTACGAGGTCGGCCCCGGCATCAGCGAGGAGTCGGCCATGGCGGGCGTGGGCGCCCTCGAGCCGGCGGAGCCGCAGTTCCAGGTCGACTTCCGGGGCGCGAACCGCGAGCTGAGCTCCGAGGAGGGCCAGCCCCTCCCCAGCGAGCCCAGCGAGCCCGCGGGCGCCGAGTGGTCGTACGACGACGTGCGCGTCGGCGAGCCCGGTCCCGTCATGGACATGGCCGAAGCCCTGCAGCGGCGCAGCGAGGAGCTCCATGCTGCGGCGGCCTTTGGGGACGGGGGCCCCGAAGACCAGACCGCCCTGACGGCCGCCGAGGGCAAGGCGGCGGCCTTTGGGGACGGGGGCCCCGAAGACCAAACCGCCCTGACGGCCGCCGCAGGCAAGAAGGAGATCAGTAAGAAGAAGATCAGTAAGAAGAAGATCAGTAAGAAGAAGGTCGCGACCAAGAAGAAGCCTGCTTCCAAGAAGAAGGCGACCGCCAAGAAGAAGCCTGCCTCCAAGAAGAAGGCGACCGCCAAGAAGAAGCC
>JAWLGW010000715.1:0-4245 GCA_041690735.1 Planctomycetota bacterium | reverse complement strand
AAGGGGATCGCCCTCGACGTGCAGTGGCTGCTGGGGCAGGTCGGCTACGACGACGTGTTCGGCGGCTACCGCGGCGCCAGCGTGTGGCGGCCGTACAGCCTGGACTGGTAGCGGCGCTCCGCCGGGGCGCGGCGCCTCGCGATCGGTTACGCTCCTAGCGGTGGAGCACGAGCGCGATCGCAGCAAGCGGACCACTCGCCGCCGTCTCCGGGACGGCCTGGCGGACCTCGGGCAGGTCCCGCCGGGCGAGGTGGACGAGAACGAGGAGACGGCGATCCTCCACCGCGGCGGCTCGCGCCCTCCCGCGGGCGCGGCGCGGCCGGGCGACCCCTCTCCCGAGGAGCTGGCCGCCTTCGCCAAGGACCCCAGCCAGGCGCAGCGCATGCTGGAGGCCTTCGCCAAGAACCGCAAGCTGCGCAAGGCGCCCGAGCCGCCGCTGCAGGTCATGCGCCCCTCCGACCTGCGCCGGCTCGACCCCGAGCAGGCGCGGCTGCAGCGGCTGCTGGAGATCAACAAGGCGATCAACCGCGAGACCGAGTTCGGGCCGCTCATGACCATGATCATGGACGCGGCGATCGAGCTCTCCAGCGCCCGGCGCGGCTTCCTGGTCCTGTGGGACCGGGGCGCCATGCAGGTGGTGCAGGCGCGCAACATCGACCGCCACGAGATCGCCTCTCCCGAGGAGGCGATCAGCCGGCGCATGATCCGCGAGGCGATCGACCGGCGCGAGACGGTGGTCACCGCGCGGGCCGCCACCGAGCGCGAGGGGTACGCCTCGGCGACCGGGCTCGACCTCAAGTCGGTCATGGTGTCGCCCCTGCTGTCGGGCGGGCGGATCCTGGGCGCGATCTACCTCGACGAGCCCGATCGGGTGGGCGTGTTCCAGGAGGAGGACGTCTCGACGCTGGAGGCGTTCTGCGACCAGGCGGCGATCGCGATCCAGAACGCCCGCCGCCTCGAGGAGCTGCAGACCCGCATGGAGTCGCAGCGGATGCGGCTGCGCCGGGTCGAGGCGGAGGTCCGCCGCCGCGACGAGGAGGAGGTGCGGCGGTTCGGCAACATGGTGACCCAGTCGCCCAAGCTCAAGCGGGTGTTCGAGCTGCTGGCGCGGGTCGCCGAGACGGCCTTCCCCGTGATCATTCAGGGGGAGAGCGGCACCGGCAAGGAGCTGCTGGCCAAGGCGATTCACTTCGCCAGCGACCGCAAGGAGAACGCCTTCGTCGCCATGAACTGCGCGGCGGTCCCCGAGACCCTGATCGACAGCGAGCTGTTCGGCTACGTGGGCGGCGCCTTCACCGGCGCGGTGCGCAGCCACAAGGGGCTGTTCCAGCAGGCGGACAGGGGGACCCTGTTCCTGGACGAGATCGAGGAGATGAGCCCGGCCATGCAGGGCAAGCTGCTCCGGGTGCTCCAGGAGGGCGAGGTGCGCCCCGTCGGCGGCAAGAGCACCGTCAAGGTCGACGTGCGGGTGATCGCCGCCACCAACCGAGACCTGCAGGGCATGGTCGAGCGGGGCGAGTTCCGGCGCGACCTGTACTACCGCCTCAACGTGATCCCGGTGGAGCTGCCCCCGCTGCGCGAGCGCCTGGAGGACCTGCCCGAGCTGGTGAGCGAGCTGCTGTTGCGGCTGTCGGAGGCCGGCGCCGACCCGGTGCCGGTCGAGGACGACGCGCTGGAGGTCCTGTCGGCCTACGAGTGGCCGGGGAACGTGCGCGAGCTGGAGAACGAGCTCAAGCGCATGCTGGCCCTGGGCGTGGAGCGGATCACCCCCGAGGTGCTCGCCGAGCACATCCGCTCGCCCGAGGACGACCCGGCGGGCGAGCACGCCGAGACGCAGGAGCTGCCGACCCTCAACATCAAGGACCTGGAGCGGATCACGATCCAGCGGGCCCTCGAGCAGTGCGACGGCAACAAGACCCAGGCGGCCAAGCTGCTGGGCCTGTCGCGGCGCGGGCTGCTCAAGAAGCTCGACCGCTACCGGGAAGAGGGCCGGGGCGTCGACGAGTAATCGCTGAAATACCGCCGCAGCTCCTCGAGCGCGGGCTTGCCGCGGGGGGTGTAGCCGCGGTCCTGCGGCCCGCCCTCGCCCCACCACTCGTAGAAGAACACGCCCTCGAGGACCGGGCAGCCGCGCCAGGCGGCCGCGAAGGCGCGGTAGCAGGCGGCCTGCTCGGCCAGGTCCAGGGCGCGCTCGCCGGTGTAGTCCCAGGGGCGGGACGCGCAGCCGTCCTGGCTGGTGTAGCCGACCTCGAGGAACAGCAGCGGGCGCCCGGAGAGGCCGGCCTCCTGCCGCCAGTCGAGCAGGCGCTCCCGCACCGCGCGCCAGCCGGCGACCAGGCTCGCCGGGGCGGGGTCGGGGTCCTGGGTCAGCTCGTAGTAGCCCGACAGCCCGATCGCGTCGAGGTGGCGCCACACGCGCACGTGGCGGTAGTGGTCCCAGTTGGCGGAGTAGGTGAGGCGGCCGGAGAAGGCGCGCCGCACCTCCGCGATCAGGGTCCGCCAGTGTCGCTCGTGGGCCTCGGTGGAGGAGAGCTCGCTCCCCACCGAGAACAGCTCGGCGCCCCCCTCCTCGGCCAGGCGGGCGAAGTGGAGGAGCTCGCGCCCGTAGCCGGCGAACCACCGGTCCCAGTCCGGGGCGGTGTAGCCGGGCTCCCCCGGGCGCCGCCCGCGGGCGTCCGCGGGCTGGAGGTTGCCGCGCCACTCGTCTTCGCCGGCCGCCTCCAGGAGCAGGATCGGGAGCAGGCCCACCCGCAGGCCCAGGGCGCGGGCCTGGCGGATGACCCGCAGGATCGCCCGGTCGCTCGGCGTGCCCACCGGGTGGCGGGCCGGCTCCGGGCTGGCGCCGTCGCGCTGATAGAAGTGCACGATCACCAGCACGTGCGTGGCCCCCAGCGGCGGGAGCTCGGCCAGCAGCGGCCCGTAGTCGTAGGAGGGGTCCTTGCTGTGGAGCGTCAGGCCCAGGCCTCGCATGGGCGGAGGGGCGAGCCCTTCGGCGGCAGGCGGCTCCTGCGCGCGGGCCGGCGCCGCGGCGACCAGGAGCAGCAGGGCGAGCGGGAGGAGGCGGTGGGGGAGGCGAGAGGCGGTCACTGGGCGGATCGTAGCAGCCCCCGGCGCGGGCGGCGGTGGACGCTGGGGAGCAGGGCGGCGAAGATCGCGCTCCGCCAAGGAGGCGCCGTGGGTTACCCCGTCCCCGCCAGCCAGGCCGCGGCCGCGCTCAAGACGCTGATCGGCTACCTCGACGACCTCTCCCGGGCCCGCTTCGACGGCGCCGCGACCAAGCTCCGCCTGGTGGTCAACTACGCCCAGCGCGACGAGGTCGTGCGCAGCCTCAGCGAGCTGCTGCGCCTGCGCCTGCCGACCGAGCGCTTCTTGCCCCGCGCCACCAGCGACCCCCTCGACGTGCCCGAGGAGCCGCCGCTGCGGCTCGCCTTCGCCTGGGTGCTGCTGGTGCAGCTCAAGCAGGCGCACAAGCTCAACCTGCGCGAGATGCTCAGCCGGCGCGAGCTGTCAGGCGGCGACATGGACTACCGGTGGGCCCGCTTCGCCGAGCGGTTCGTGGTGCCCCTGCGCGACGACCTCGGGCGGGTCAAGGACGTCCTCGAGGCGCGGGACGGGAGCCAGCCGATCGACGCCAGCGACCTGTTCCGGGACGCGCTCGAGCAGGCGCTGGGAGCGCCCGGCGGCGAGGGCGCTCCCGCGCCCGAGCCGCCGGCTCCCGCGGCCCCCGCGAAGGGCGACGGCGCCGTCGACCCGGTGCAGGCCGCGGTGGCCCGGGTGGCGGACGCGGGGGTGCGGGCCGACCTGGAGGTGGACGCGCGCCTGCTCGCGGTGGAGCTGCGCAAGGAGCGCCCGGACCCGGCCTGTCTCGAGGAGCTGCTGCGCGACCTGGAGGCGGGCGGCCCTGCCTGCCACGACGCGGCCCGGGCGGCGGTGGAGCGAGCGGGCGCGACCACGGCGACGCGGGCGGCGACGCGGGCGGCGGCCACGGCCCCGGCAGCGGTCGCGTCGGGCGAGGACCTCGAGGCGCTGCGGGCCCAGCTGGAGGCCGAGCGGGCCGCCCTGGCGCGGGAGCGGGCCGAGCTGGCGGCTGAGCGCGAGGCGCTGGCGGCGGAGCGCCGCGCCTTCGAGGCGCGCCAGGAGGAGGCCTCGAGCGCCAAGGAGGCGGCCACGCCCCACGAGAAGGCGAGCAAGCCCGCGAACAAGAAGGCAACCAACGCCAAGGCGGCCTCCTCCAAGAAGAAGGCC
>JAWLGW010000714.1:0-4269 GCA_041690735.1 Planctomycetota bacterium | reverse complement strand
GGAGTAGTACAGGCGCACCCAGTGCTTGGCCCGCGGGTGGCGCAGCAGGCGCCGGGCCACGAACCCCGCCCGGGTGCCCACCTTCTCGACGTAGGGCGTCTTGATCACCGCCACCGGGACGCCGGAGATCTTGTCGGTGAGCACGATGTCGTCGGGCTGCGCCCGCACGATCGCGTCCTTGTAGTCCGCGTGCGCGCGGCACTCGGTGGTGGCGATGAACCGGGTGCCCAGCTGACAGGCCGCGTAGCCGAGGTCGATCGCCTCCCGGAAGGCCGCGGGGTCGCCGATCCCGCCGGCGCACACCAGCGGCACACCGAGGTCGGCGAGCTCCTCGACCAGGGCCGCCGCCGAGCGCTGTCCCGCGTGCCCGCCCGCCCGCTGGTTCACGCAGATCAACCCGTCCACGCCGCCCGCCAGGGCCTTCTCGGCCCAGCGGCGCTCGGTGACGTCGTGGTAGACCACGCCGCCCGCGGCGTGCACGGCGTCGACCACCCACCGCGGGTTGCCCAGCGCGGTGATGAAGAACCGGACGCCCTCCTCCAAGGCCACGTCGACCCACCGGCGCATGCGCTCCTCGTAGACCCGCGAGGACGCCTCCACCAGGGCGTTGAAGCCGATCGGCTTGTCCGTCAGGCGCCGGATCAGGCGCAGCCCCTCGCGCAGGTCGTGTCCGTGCACGTAGGTGATGGAGATGGGCTGCACGATCCCGATCCCGCCGGCGGCCGACACGGCGGCGACCAGCTCTGGGTTCGAGCAGGGGTACATTGCCCCGCAGATCAGGGGGACCTCGACACCGACCTGACGCGTGAACGCTGTCTCCACGACGACCTCCAGGGCGCCCAGCCTACCCCGAGCCGCTGCGCGGGCAGGGCCTGACGGGACCGCGTCGTCGCGGCGCCCCGGCCGCCGACGTCCCACCCGACGCGCCGGGCCCGCGCTCGCCACGGAGGGAGCGCGGCCTCCTCACACAGCAGGTTAGCGCTGGGTGTGGCCGCGGGGCACGTCGCTTGAGTCCCGTGGCCCACGACCGGCGAGCGCCCTCGGACCGTGGGGCCTGCCACGTCGGAGAGAGGAGCCGTCATGGCCGTCACGTCCCCCGTCAAGCGTTCCCCGGGCGCGTCGAGCGTCCGTCGCCGGGACCCGCTGGAGGTGCTGGCGCGCGTCGGCTACTCCGCCCGCGGCGTCGTCTACTTCCTGATCGCCGGCTTCGCGATCGCCGCCGCCTTCGGCGGTGGGGGGGACGTCCGCGGCAGCCAGGGCGCCCTGTCCAGCCTCACGGACGAGACCTGGGGCGCGGTGCTCCTGTCGCTGATCGCGGTGGGCCTGCTCGCCTTCGCGGCCTGGCGCGCCATCCAGTCCGTGTTCGACGCCGACGGCCACGGCGACGACGGCAAGGGCGTCGCCGTGCGCCTGAGCCTGTTCGTGAGCGCCCTGATCCACCTGGGCCTGGCGGCCTTCGCCGGCTTCCTGGCCTACGCCAGCGCCGCGGGCGGCCGCGGGGCCGGCAGCGGCGGCGGCGGCGGCGCGAGGGAGCAAGGGACCGCCTACCTCCTCGTCCTGCCCGGCGGCCAGTGGATCGTGGGGCTGATCGGCGCGATCGTCGTGATCGTGGGCCTGGTGCAGTTCTACCGGGCCTACACGGCCAGGTTCCGCAAGCACCTGCGCATGACAGGGCGGGTCGCTCGCTGGGCCACGCCGGTCAGCCGGCTGGGGATCGCCGCCCGCGGGGTGGTGTTCGTGATCGTCGGCGCCTTCTTCATTCAGGCGGCGGTGAGCTACAGCGCCCAGCAGACCGGTGGTCTCGCCGACGCTCTCCGCTCGATCCAGAGCGGGCCTTACGGCTCGGTGCTGTTCCCCATCGTGGCGGTAGGCCTGCTGTGCTTCGCGGTGTACTGCATCGTGGAAGCGATCTACCGGCGGATCCCCAACCCGCTGCACGACGACCAGGTCAGCGCCGCCGGCGTCCGCTGACGGTGCGCTCCGCTGCAGCGCCCTCCGCCGCGGCCAGGTCCCTGTAGGTAGGGGTCCTGGCGCGTGCGCATCCCGAACGGCGCCGCCGCGCCACCCCCAGCTCCCGGTTTTCGATGTATCCGATTGGGCGCCCCCGTTCGTCCCCAGGTCGAAGACACTCGACCCCCGGAGACGCTCATGCACCGCCACGCCCCCTCGACCCTCACCGTCGCCTCGCTGCTCCTGCCCCTGACCCTCAGCGGCTGCCTGGAGCGCCAGGAGACGATCACCGTCCGCCCGGACGGCTCGCTGGAGGTCGTGCACGTCATCCGCGGCGACGCCGCCGACCTCGACGGCGGCGCCGCCCGCTATCCCTCCGGCCCGCCGTTCGAGGTCGAGCGCTCGACGCGGGTCAAGGAGGACGGGAAGGAGGAGCACGTCCTCTCGGCTCGAGCCGTGTTCCCCCACGCCGCCGCCGTGCCCGATCGGTTCGGCGACGGCGACGCCACCGCGCTCCACCTCGACACCCGCCTCGAGCGCACCGCCGAGGCCGGCGGCACCCGCTACACCTTCGCGCGCACCTACGCCCCCCGTGAGTGGGCCGACTACCGCTTCTTCCACGCCCGCGCCTTCCCGGACGAGGTGAAGGCCCTGCTCCAGAGGCCAGGCGGTCTCGACGCGCTCGCTCCCGAGGAGCGGCGCCGGGTGCTGGGGGCGGTGGTCGCCTACGAGCGCCTCAAGGCCCAGCGGTGGAGCGACGCCGCCCTGCGCGAGGCGGCGCCGGGGGGGCCTTCGCCGGCCCACCGGCTGGCGGTCCGTGAGGCGGTCGCCGCGTTCTTCGCCCGCGAGCTCCCGATCGAGGCGGTGGAGTCGCTGCTGGACCTCGCCCGCCGGGCGCCCGGGGAGCTGGCGACGCGGTCCCGCGAGCTGCAGGCCCGACACGACCAGGAGGTGACCGCCGTCGCCGCGACCGTCGCCGGGCTGACGCCCGAGCAGCAGGCGGCCTTCGCCCAGGCGGTGGGCCGCGAGCGGCGGGCGTTCGAGGTGAGCGAAGACCTCGGCGACGAGCGGTTCGTGGTGCGGCTGCGCCTGCCCGGGCGGGTGCTGGCTCACAACGCCGACGCAGTGGAGGACGGCGCGCTGGTGTGGCGGTTCAGCGGCGAGGACCTGCGGGAGCGACGCCACGACCTGCTGGCGACCTCGCTCCTGGAGACGAACTGAGCCGCGAGGCCGCCGTGACGTCGCCCTTCCAGGTCCTCGTCCAGCAGCACCAGGAGCGCACCTACCGGGCCGCGCTCCGGGTGCTGCGCGATCACGACGAGGCCCTGGAGGTGACGCAGGAGGCCTTCTTGGCGCTCCACCGCCGGGGGGGCGACGTCGCGGCCGCGGCGCTCGGCGCCTGGCTGGCGCGGGTCGCCACCCACGCCGCCCTCGATCGGGTGCGCCGCCGGGGACGGGTGGTCGCCGTGGAGCGACCGCCCGAGCCGCTCGCCCCCGAGCCGGCCCCGGCCGCCCGCGCCGAGACGGCCGAGCGGCGGGCGCGGGTCCTGGCGGCGCTGGCCGCCCTGCCCGAGCGCCAGCGGCAGGTCCTCACCCTGCGGGTCTTCGACCAGCTGACGTTCCCCGCCCTGGCGGCCGCCCTCGACATCTCGGAGGGCGCCGCCAAGGTGCACTTCCGCCGGGGCTTGCGCGCCCTGGCCAGTCGTCTTCGCCCCGAGGAGCTGACATGAGCGACCCCGAGCACGACGCCCTGCGCGACGACCTGCCCCTCCACCTCACCGGCGACCTGTCTCCCGCGGAGGCGGCGCGCCTCGAGGCGCACCTCGTCGAGTGCGCCGGCTGCCGCGAGGAGCGGGCCGACCTGCGCGAGGCGCGGGCGGGGCTGGAGGAGCTGTGCCCGGCCGCGGTGAGCGCGGTGGACCTGACCGGCTTCTACGCCGAACGGCTGGCGCCCGCGCTCGCGCCGACCCCGCGCCTGCCCTGGGTGGCGCGGGCGGCCGCGGTCCTGCTCGCGTTCGTGGCCGGCGCGGCGGCGGACCGGGCGCTCCATTCCCGGCCCGCGCCGGCGCCCGACGCCCGCCGGGCGACGACGCCCACCTCAACCGAAGAGCGGCTGCAACGCGCCAGCCAGGCGGCAGCGAGCGCCGACGACGGCCTCGCCCGGGGCCTGCTCACCCTGGCGGCCCTGGAGCAGCAGTGAGGAGCCCGCCCCGGCGGTGGCTGCCGGGCCTCCTCCTCACGGCGCTGTTCACCGCGGGGTGCCAGAGCGGGTTTCGGGTCGCCGGGCGGGTCGAGGACGCCCGGCTGGGGACGCCGATC
>JAWLGW010000713.1:0-4273 GCA_041690735.1 Planctomycetota bacterium | reverse complement strand
CCCGGGGGTGGGGAGGGCTCCCCACCCCCGGCCGGTAGCCTGTGCCCGGCACGTCGCGTGCTAACGCCGCGGGGCGACCTGGGAATGGGGCGTTGAGCAGAAATATGATCAACTGGCGATCCGGCGGCGGAGGCGGACAGTGGGGCGGCGGCGCGCCGCAGGCCCGCCTGAGCACGCCGTCACGCCGCCGGGAACCTGTGTCGTGTGGGGGAGACCCGAATCCCGCCCGCGACGATCCGGGGGAGCTAACTGGGGAGGAGGGGTCGTGAGGCTGAGCGACGCGCTTGCCCTGCCGGCGGCGGTCGGGCTGGTGGTGGGAGGCGTCGGGGTCTACCTCGCCCTGGCGCAGCCGCGGGAGCGGGCGATCGACGCGCCGCGCGGCGGCTTGCCGCCGGCCGGGGCCGAGCCCGTGGACCACGGCCCCTTCTTCGCCGAGCCCTTCGCCGACGGCCCCGCGGTGACGCGCGCTTGCCTCCGCTGCCACGAGGGCGCCGCGCAGGACGTGATGCAGACGGTCCACTGGACCTGGGCGGGGCAGCAGGCGCGCCTGCCCGGCGCCGAGGCCGCGGTCGCGGTGGGCAAGCGCAACCTGATCAACAACTTCTGCCTCGGGGTCGAGCCCAACCTGCCGCGCTGCACCTCGTGCCATGTGGGCTACGGCTGGGACCGGCCAGACTTCCTGGAGACCGCCGGGCCGGACCGGGTCGACTGCTTGATCTGCCACGACCGGAGCGGGCAATACGTGAAGGCGCCGGCCGGGGCGGGCTGGCCAGCCGAGGGGGTCGACCTGCTGGCCGCCGCCCGCAGCGTCGGCCCCACCACGCGCTCGAGCTGCGGGGGGTGCCACTTCGCCGGCGGCGGCGGCGACGCGGTGAAGCACGGCGACCTCGACGCGACGCTGCACTTCCCGAGCGCCCGGATCGACGTCCACATGGGGCGCCACGACCTGCGCTGCACGGACTGCCACCAGACGCACCGCCACCACATCAAGGGACGGATCCTGCCGGTCGAGGCGGCGCCCGAGACGCGGCTGCGCTGCACCGACTGCCACGCGGAGCGGCCGCACGGGCACCAGCGGCTCGACGCCCACACCGACGCCGTCGCCTGCCAGACGTGCCACATCCCGTACATGGCGATCGACGCCGCCACCAAGATGTCGTGGGACTGGTCGGTCGCGGGGCGGGACCCCCAGCAGGTCGCGCGGGAGGATCCGGCGGTGGCCGCCGACCCCCACCTGTACAGCAAGCAGAAGGGGCGCTTCACCTTTGCGCAGCGGGCGGCGCCGGAGTACGCCTGGTACTCCGGAGAGTCCGCGCGGACCCTGCCGCGCCAGCCGGTCGAGCCCCAGGGGGTGACGTCGATCGTGCGGCCGCGCGGGAGCATCGCCGACCCCGCGGCCAAGATCTGGCCCTTCAAGGTGCACCGCGGCCGCCAGCCCTACGACGCCGAGCACGGCTACCTGCTGGTGCCCAAGACCTACGGCGAGGGCGGCTTCTGGACGGCGTTCGACTGGGACCAGGCGCTGCGCCTCGGCGCCGAGGCGACCGGCACTCCGTTCAGCGGCCGCTACGGCTTCGTCGCCACGGAGATGGCCTGGCCCCTCAACCACATGGTTCAGCGCAAGGAGGACGCCCTGCAGTGCAGCGCCTGCCACGGCCCGCAGGGGCGCATCCCCTGGGAGGCGCTGGGCTACCCGGGCGACCCCGCGCGGCAGGGGGGACGGAAGGCGCTGGGCCTGATCGGGTCCGGCCAGTGAGCGCGGCCGGCCACTGCGCCCAGGTGGCGATCGCGGCGGCGCTGGTGGCGCCGACGCTGGCCGCGGCCCAGTCCCGCCTCCACCCGGACGTCGCCCTGCGGGACGCCGAGGGGCGGAGCGTGCTCGAGTCGGGCGGGCCCGTGTCGCCAGTCCGCTCCTGCGCGGGCTGCCACGACACCGCGTTCATCGCCAGCCACAGCTATCACGTGAGCGCCGGCAGCCGGGCGGAGCCGCCGTTCGCGCGCCCCTGGGACCGGGGGACGGGGCTGTGGGGCCGCTGGCAGCCCCTGATCAACCGCACCCTGACGCCGGACGCGGCGGCGCCGCGCCCGGACCTGTCGCCGGCGGAGTGGGCCGCGCTGCTCGGGCCGCGCCACGTCGGCGGAGGCCCTGCGGCGGCGGCGGGCGAGGAGGCGTGGCGCCTCGACGCGTCGACCCGCCAGCCCGTCCCCTGGGATGCTGCTCGGGGCGGCACGGAGATGGACTGCTTCCTGTGCCACGCCGCCCGACCCGACCCGGCGGCGCGCGCCGAGGCGCTGCGCGCTGGCGCCTTCGCCTGGGCGCCTACCGCGTCGCTGGCGCGCACCGGGCTGGTGGACCGCGGCGCGAACGGGGAGTGGCGCTGGCGGCGGGAGGCGTTCCGCGAGGGGCGCGCGCCCCAGCAGGCGCTCGGGATCGGCGACCCCCGGGCCACTCACTGTGGGGCCTGCCACGGCGTGGTGCACACCGGGTCAGAGCCCCTCGAGCTTCGCCCGGGGCTGCATGCCTGGGCCACCGAGACGAAGGGCCAGGTGTTCTCGGCGCAGCGGATCGCCGACTCGGCCCTCAACGTCGCGGGCAAGGAGCAGCTGACGCGGCCGTGGGACGTGCACGCCGAGCGGCTGCTGGAGTGCGCCAGCTGCCACCCCTCCCTCAACAACCCCGGGACCTTCACCGAGGCGGCGCAGACGCGCCCCGAGCACCTGCGCACGCAGGCCCGGCGCCTCGAGATCGACGAGTTCTTGCGGCGCCCCAGCCACGACTTCGCCAAGGGCGACACCGCCCAGGGGACGGTCGCGCGGCGGCTGGCGGGGTCCATGCGGGGGTGCGCCGACTGCCACCGGGCGGAGGCGACCCACGCCCGCTGGCTCCCGTTCACCGACCGGCACCTGGCGCGGCTCGACTGCGCGGTGTGTCACCTGCCCGCGGTCCACGCGCCCGCGCGCCAGGAGACGGACTGGACCCTGCTCACTCCGTCCCGCCAGCCCCGGGTCGCCTACCGCGGCGTCGAGGGCGAGCCGGGCGACCCCGCGGCGCTCATCACCGGCTTCCGGCCGGTCCTCCTGCCCCGGCTGGGGGCGGGCGGAGAGGCCGAGCGGCTGGTGCCGGCCAACCTGGTCACGACCTGGTTCTGGGTCAGCGGGCGCCCGCCCCAGCCCGTCCGGCAGGTCGACCTGGCCGCGGCGCTGTTCGCGGGCGAGGGCTACCACCCCGACGTGATCGCGGCCCTCGACGACGACGGCGACGGGCGGGTGGCGCCTGGCGAGCTGCGCCTCGACACCGCCGCCAAGGTGGCGGCGGTGCGGGCGCGGCTGGAGGCGGTGGGCGTCCTCACGCCTCACATCGCGGGGGAGGTGCAGCCCTACCAGCTCCACCACGGCGTCGCCCCTGCCCGGGACGCGGTGCGGGCGTGCAGCGCCTGCCACGGGTCGGACTCGCGCCTGGGGGGGAGCTTCGAGCTGGCCCGGCGGGCGCCGGCGGGCGCCGAGCTGGCGCTGGCGCCGGACGCGCGCGTCGCCCTGCCGGGGCCGATGGTGCGCGCCCCCGACGGACGGCTGGTCCTGCAGGTGCAGGAGACGGGCGCCTACGTGCTCGGCCACGACCGGGCCGGGTGGGTCGACGCCCTCGGCGCCCTGGCGGTGCTGGGCGCGCTCCTGGCCGCGGGGGCGCACGGGGGGCTGCGGTGGCTGCGGCGGCGCGGGGGGACGGCGTGAAGGTGCGGATCTACACCGGCTACGAGCGGCTGTGGCACTGGGTCCAGGCCGCCGCGATCCTGGCCCTGCTGGCGACCGGGTTCGAGGTGCGCTGGCCCGGCGCGGTGAGGCTGCTGGGGTTCGAGGCGGCGGTGCGGGCGCACTCGTTCCTCGGCTGGTTCCTGCTGATCAACGCCTCCCTGGGGCTGTTCTTCTTCCTCACCAGCGGCGCGATCCGGCAGTACCTCCCCGAGCCGCGCGACTTCTTCTCCCTGGCCCTGCGGCAGGCGAGCTACTACCTGCGGGGGATCTTCCGCGGCGAGCCGCATCCCATCGAGAAGCGCCCCGGGGCCCGGCTCAACCCCCTGCAGAAGGTCACCTACCTGGTGATCCTCAACCTGCTGCTGCCCCTGCAGGTGGTGACCGGCGACCTGTTCGACCGCGACGCCCTGGCCGCAGGCATGGATGGCTGCGACACCGTGTACCACGTGGCCGGCGCCATCGAGGACGTCGACCCCTCGGTGCTGTACCGGGTGAACGAGAAGGGCACCCAGAGCGTGCTGGC
>JAWLGW010000712.1:0-4274 GCA_041690735.1 Planctomycetota bacterium | reverse complement strand
GAGCTCCAGCGCCCGGGCCTCGAAGCCGTGCTGCTGACCCAGGGCCTGCAGGAGGGCGAAGTCGCCCCGGCGCCCCTTGCCGAACCTGTGGTCCGCGCCGACCAGCACGGCCGAGGCGCCCAGCGCGTCCACCAGCACCCGCTGCACGAAGGTCTCGGGCTCCCAGGAGGCGACCTCGCGGTCGAAGGGCACCACCAGCACGCCGGCCACGCCCGCGCGGCCGAGCAGGAGGACCCGGTGGTCGAGGGAGGTCAGCAGGGGCGGGCCCTCCGCGCTGACGACCTCGCGGGGGTGGGGGTGGAAGGTGACCACCGCCGCGTCGCCGCCGCGCTCGGCGGCGGCGGCGCGGACCTGGGCGATCACCGCCTGGTGGCCGCGATGCACGCCGTCGAACACGCCCACCGTGACCGCGGGCGCGCGCAGGGCGGTCCGGGGGGGAGCGCCCGCGCCGAGGCGGAAGCGGCGCACGGCCACGGAGGAGTCAGCCACGAGTTGGTGCCAGGGGGGAGGCTCGCTTCTTCGCTAGGCGACGGCGCCGGCCTCGGCGGCCTCGAGCTCCAGGTCGCGCAGCTTGCGCTTGATCGACTGCTTCTTGGCCGCGCTCAGGCGGTCGATGAACAGGATCCCGTCGAGGTGGTCGTACTCGTGCAGGATGCAGCGGCCGACCATGCCGTCCGCCTCCAGCTCGAAGGCGTTGCCGTCGAGGTCCTGCGCCCGCACCACCACCTGCTTCTCGCGCTTCACCTTGCCGTAGATCCCGGGCAGCGACAGGCAGCCCTCCTCCACGGTCCAGGTCCCGCCGGTCTTCTCCAGCACCTCGGGGTTGATCAGGGCCAGGCCGTCCTCGGGGTGCCCCGAGACGTTCATGACGAACAGGCGCACGTTCCAGCCGATCTGGGGGGCGGCCAGGCCGATCCCCTTGGCCTGCTCCATGAGCGGGAACATGGCCTCCACCCGGGCCCGCAGCTCAGGGGTGACCTCGGTCACGGGCGCCGCGGTGCGGCGGAGCTTGGCGTCGGGGTAGAACAGGATCTTGTCCTGAATGTCGGGCTGCTGCTGATCCATGCGCGTGCTTTCCTGCGCCACGCCGCCTCGGAAGCGGACGCGTGACGAACCTCTTCGGTTTACGTCAGTCTAGCAGCGCACGAAAGCGTGACAAGGCCCGACCCAGACAGCGGTTAGGCGTTGACAACCCGTCGGGGGCGAGGGTAATGTCCTCGCTTCCCAGCAGTCCCGATCCCCCTTCGAGGGAGCGCTATGGCGTCCTCCAAGCTGCTCGACAAGGCCCGCGCCGCGGTGAAGAAGAAGAACTTCGAGTACGCGGCCGAGCTGTTCGGCCAGTACTTGAAGGCTACCCCCGGGGACGTCGAGGCGCGCCAGGAGCTGCGGGCCGCCGAGCGGGCGCAGAAGAAGCTGAGCGGCGGCGGCGGCGGGTTCTTCGGCAAGGCCAAGACCAAGGCCCTCGAGGTGCAGGCCATGGGCATTCGGGTCAACAAGAAGGACCCGGAGAAGACCATGGTGCAGTGCGAGGAGATGCTCAAGAAGGACCCCGACCTCGCCCCCGCCCTGATCCGCCTGGGCGAGGCGGCCTCCTACGCCAACCTCAACGAGGTGGCGGTGTACGCCTTCGAGGACGCGATCTCCATCGACAAGGAGAACAAGGAGGCCTGGCGCCTGCTGGGCCGCGTCCAGGAGGTCACCGGCAACCTGGAGAAGGCGCTCAAGTGCTTCCAGCGCCTCAACAAGCTGGACGGCAAGGACCCCGAGGCCCTCGACAAGATCAAGAAGATCCCGGCCTCGATCACCAGCAAGGGCTTCCAGGAGGGTGCCAAGAAGGGCTTCCAGGGCCTGATCGACAAGGACGAGGCCCAGAAGCTCGAGCGCCAGTCCACGCGCATCCGCACCCCCGAGCAGGCCCTCGGGCGGATCGCCGAGCTCGAGCCCAAGCTGGAGGAGGACCCGAAGGACACCAAGACCATGCGCCTCATCGCCGAGCTGTACGTCAAGGCGGACAACGAGGAGGAGGCGATCAAGTGGTGCGAGCGGGCCCTGCAGGTCGACCCCAACTACTTCCTCGCCTCCGAGCTGCGCGGCGACCTGGTGCTCAAGCGCTACGACAAGGCGCTCAAGCAGCTGGAGGTCGCCTACCGCAAGAACCCCGCTGACGAGCAGGTCAAGCGCAAGGTCGCCCACGTCCGCAAGGAGAAGCTGACCTTCGAGATCGACGAGTTCCGCCGCCGGGCGGAGGCTCACCCGACCGAGCCCGGCCTGCGGTTTCCGCTGGGCAAGGCCCTGTTCGACGCGGGGCAGATCGACGAGGCGATCCCCGAGCTGCAGAAGGCCAAGTCCGACTCGCGCAAGAAGTCGGAGGCGGGCTACTACCTCGGGCAGTGCTTCATCAAGAAGAAGATCCTCAAGCTGGCGCTCAAGGAGCTCGACGGCGCGCGCGAGGAGATGTTCGAGATGGATGACCTCAAGAAGGAGGTCACCTACCTCATCGGGCGGATCTACGAGTCCGCCAACAAGAAGGACAAGGCCCTCGCCGAGTACGAGAAGATCGCCGAGGCCGATTTCAACTTCAAGGACGTCACCAAGCGAATCGAGGGGCTGAGCAGCCTCTGAGCGCCCCGGCGTCCCGAACGAACCCCAGGAGTCGACCGTGCCGAACACGCAACAAGCCAAGAAGCGCATGCGCCAGAACGAGAAGCGGCGCCTGCACAACCGCGCCCAGAAGTCCGAGGTCAAGACCTTCACCAAGAAGGTCATGACCGCCGTGGAGCAGGGCTCCCTCGCCGAGGCCCAGGAGCAGTTCCAGCTCCTCCAGGCCAAGGCCGACAAGGCCGCCAAGAGCAACGCGATCCACCGCAACAAGGCCGCTCGCCGCAAGAGCCGCCTGCAGAAGCGGATCAACGCCGCCCAGGCCAAGCCCGCCGAGTGAGCGCAGACCCGACGGTCGCGGGTCTTGCAATCCGCGCCGCCGTCGGGTCTGATAGCGCCCTTACGCGCCCGTAGCTCAATTGGATAGAGCGCTGCCCTCCGGAGGCAGAGGTTTGGGGTTCGAGTCCCTTCGGGCGTACTAGACGGGGCCGAGACTCACGCGAGCGTGGGTCTCGGCCCTGGGCTTGTACGCGGCGCCGCTCAGGACAGGTAGGGCCGCAGGGCCTGACCGATCAGCTCCACGAAGCGATCTCCGCTGTGGCGATCGAAGAAGTGGCCGCCGGGCAGCTCGTGGTGCGTACACGGTTGGCTGGAGTGTCTCGCCCACGCGCTCAGGTCCGCCGTCGACACCGTCGAGTCGAGCTGACCCCGGAAGGTGGTGATCGGCACAGGCAGCGACTGCTCCTCGGCGAGCTCGTACGTCTCGAGCATCTCGAAGTCGGCCCGCACGGTTCGTAACACGCTCTGCAGCAACTCAGGGCTCTGGAGCACAGCGGCAGGCAGCGCCCCGTAGTTCGTCTGGATCAGGGCAATCAGGTCGCGTTCGGGTAGGAGGGAGAGCCGAGCAGGGGGGCGCACCCCCGGCGCCCTGCGCGACGCGAGCAACAGGTGGCGTGGGAGCGGCGCACCGCGCCGCCTCAGCTCGCGCGTGACCTCGAACGCCACCCAGGAGCCCATGCTGAAGCCGAACAGCGCGAAAGGTCGCGCGGGCAGGTCCGTCAGGGCGCCCGCGACCGCTCCAGCGACCTCGGTCAACGACCGCGCCGGCGGCTCCGACCAGCGCGCTTCACGGCCGGGCAACATCACGGGGCAGACCTCGACGTCTGCTGGGAGCGCCGGCTGCCAGCGCAGGTACTGCAGCGCGCCGGCGCCAGCGGGCGGCAGGCAGAAGAGCCGCAGACGTGGCTCGACGCGCCCGAGGCGCAGCCACCTGGCTGCAAGCGGAGACGGTCCCGCTACCGACAAAGATCGCTCCTTGGATGTCATGGAGCCGCTCATGTGCCGACCGCTCGCAACGGAGCGTAGCGGCCTCACCGGGTCCGAGCCAGCGCGAGTGCTGGAGCGAGTGTGGGTTGCGGAACCCAGGTCGCTCGTTTTGACTGGCGAGGAGCGCCAGAGGACGACGGGGCCACCTCGAGCGCCGCAGCGAGGGGAAGGGTGAACCACCAGGACGGATCGCGCCGTGGCTCTCCGCTCCGAGCGGCGCGCCGCTGGCTCGATCGCAGCGACGCAGCGGTCGAGCGCCAGGGGCCCCGGTGAACGCCACTCGCGCCTTCGTCCGCAACCCCGTGGCAGCCAACCTGGTCCTGCTGGTCGTCGTCGCGGCCGGTTTGCTC
>JAWLGW010000711.1:0-4277 GCA_041690735.1 Planctomycetota bacterium | reverse complement strand
GGCTCATCGCCAGGGACTCGCTGTTCCGCTGGGCGTAGAGGTGAGCCGTTACCGCCGCCGCGTACACGACTCGCGCGCCCGCTCGCGGAGCCTCCTCGAGCATTAGCCAGCGCGTCATCGCGCGCATCAGGCCCCCGCGGCGGAAGGCGTCGAGCACGACGACACGAATGCACTCGAAGAGCCCCGCTTCGCCGCGCCGCGCCAGGGACGCCATGCCGACGGCCTCGCCGCCGGCCCAGGCCATGGCGCAGATCTCTCGCTCCTCGGCCAGGGCGCTCCGCACCCGGACGGGATCTAGCGCGGCTGGCACGCAGTAGGTATCTCCGTAGCAGCGTCGCAAGAGCGCGACCGCTTCCTCGGCATCGTCCGGCGTCGCGCGCCTGATCGTCGGCGTGGGCATCGTGGTCTCCCTGCTCGGAGGGGCAGGGAGTCTCTGGCGACGCCAGGCCGCGCCAAATCATCCACCTTGATGTCTTGACGCCCCGGAGACCAGCGCCCGCTTGCGCTTGCGAGCCGCCATACCCCGGGCTATCTCCATGGAAGGAGGTCCATGTCCTTTCAGCTGGAGGAGGTCGAGCTGCTGCAGCAGATCGCGCGCGACGCGACTGCGGGTCGGACGCTCGAAGAGAGGCTGGAGGTGATCACCGACTCGCTCGGGCCGCTGATCCCGTCCGCCAGCCTCTCGGTCCTGGTCGTGCCGTCGGCCTCGGGCGGAGGGCAGCCGAGCTGCGCCCGCGCCTACTTCCGCGACGGCGACCCCGATGACGCTCGCGAGTACGCGGCGCACTACATGCAGTTCGACCCGTGCTCGACGATCGGCAGCCAGTACTCGGGGCAGGTCGGCACCCTGAGCGACTTCGTCCCGGCGAACCGGTTCGGCAAGGACCCCTTCACCGGTGAGTTCTTGCCGCGCCAGAACCTCAAGTACGTGCTGGGCTCCATGCTGGCCATGCCCGACGGCAACCGGATGTTCTTCGCCATGCACCGGGAGCCGGGCCAAGGCGACTTCACCGGCAAGGAGCGTCAGGTGCTGCGCCTGATCCAAGCAGATCTGTCGCGGGCCGCCAGCGGAGCGCTGCTGCGCGAACATGTCCGCGCGCTCAGGGCGCACCGGCTCCCGCGGCAGGCGCGAGAGGGGGCCATCATCGTCGACGACCAGGGCGCGGTGCTCGACGCCGACCCGGGCGCCGTCAGCATCTGCGAGCAGCTCGCCGACGACCTCCCCGTGAAGGACATCGCCGAGCTCGCCGGCTCCCTGTCCCGCGGCGACCCGAGTCGCAGCTCGTACGTCGAGCGGGTGGTCGCGCTCCCTCGAAGCAGGGTCTCCCTGCTGCTCCGCTGCAGCGAGACCCGCGTCGGCTCCGGCCGGGCGCTGCTGTGCGTGCTCCGCCTGCTCCCGCCGGACCGGAGCGCCGATCGGTTCGACGAGCTGGCGACGCAGTACGCGCTGACGCCTCGGGAGCGGGAGGTGGCGGCGCTGGCGATCGAAGGGCTCGGCAACCGTCACATCGGGCACAAGCTCGGGATCTCCCCGGTCACAGTGAGCGTCACCCTGTCGCGGGTGTATCGCAAGACGAACGTCACCTCCCGCACCGAGCTCACCCGGCTGCTGTCCCGCGGAGAGGTCGCCGACTGGACATCCCTCTGAGCCCCTGATCCGCTGGAGGGAGCGCCGCACCCGCCGCAGGGACGCCTGCACCTTGACTCCTCTGCCCCCTCCCGCGACACTTCGTAAATGACTGACCGTCAGTCAGAGCGCCGGCGTCGCCGCACCGACCGCCGCCTGGAGATCCAGGAGGCGGCGCGCACGCTGTTCCTGGAGCGGGGCGTCCACGACACCAGCGTGTCGGCCATCGTCCGGGCGGCGGGGGTGGCGCAGGGCACCTTCTACCTGTATTTCGACAGCAAGGAGCACGTGCTGGCGCGACTGCGCGGCGAGGTGCTGGCGGAGTACCTGGCCGCCTTCCAGAGGGCCACCGAAGGGGGCGAGCCTGCCGATGCCCGCCTGGTGCGGGGGATCGAGCGCCTCAACAAGCTGGTGCGCAAGAACCGCGACCTGCTGCGCGTGCTGCGGCAGGCCTCGACCGGCGTCGACACCGAGCGGGTGTGGCTGGAAGGGCGTGAGGCCCTGGCCACCCCGCTGGCGGACCTGATCGCGGCGGGCGCCGCCGAAGGCCGGTTCGCCGTCGACGACCCCCGGCTGGCGGCGCACCTGGTGCTCCACCTGTTCGACGACCTGCTGTACCTGGCCCTCGAGTATCGCCGCCCCACGAGCAACACCCAGGCCCTCGCCCACGGGCTGCGCTTCGCCCTGCGAGGCCTGGGCGTTCCAGGTGTGCGGGTCGACGCCCTGGTGCCGCTCAAGGGGAGCCGGCGGCGGTGGCGGTGAGGGAACGAGAGGACGAATCATGCCGGTGATCGAGTCGCGGGTCGACGCGGCTTCCGAGACCTTCGCGGCCAACCGCGCGGCCATGCTGGCGCTGGTGGAGGAGGTGCGGGACCTCGAGGCCAAGGTGCGCGCGCGGGGCGCCCGGGCCGAGCCCAAGTTCCGCGAGCGGGGTCAGCTCCTGCCGCGAGAGCGGCTGGCGCGGCTGCTCGACCCCGGGGCGCCGCTCCTCGAGCTGTCGAGCCTGGCCGGCTTCGGCCTGCACGACGACGAAGGGCACGAGGGGCCGGAGGGCGGCGGGAACATCGTCGGCGTGGGCTTCGTGCGCGGCGTGCGCTGCCTGGTGAGCAGCCACGACAGCGCGATCAAGGGCGGCGCGATCTCGCCGACCGGGCTGAAGAAGTCGCTGCGCGCCCAGGAGATCGCCCTCCAGAACAAGCTGCCCGCCATCGCCCTGGTGGAGTCGGGCGGCGCCAACCTCCTGTATCAGGCCGAGCTGTTCGTGGAGGGCGGCCGGGTGTTCTGCAACATGGCCCGCCTGTCGGCCGCGGGGATCCCGCAGATCACCGTGGTCCACGGCTCCTCCACCGCCGGCGGCGCCTACGTCCCCGGCCTGTCGGACTACGTGATCGCGGTGCGCGGGCGGGCCCGGGTGTTCCTGGCCGGCCCGCCCCTGGTCAAGGCGGCGATCGGCGAGGACGCCGAGGAGGAGGCGCTGGGCGGCGCCGAGATGCACGCCACGGTGTCGGGCACCGCCGAGTACCTGGCCGAGGACGACGCCCACGCCATCGCCATGGCCCGCGACGTGGTGGGGGCCCTGAGCTGGGAGCGGCTCGAGCCGCCCAGGGAGGCGGTCCCGCCCCGCTACGACCCCGACGAGCTGTGCGGAGCGGTGCCGACCGACCCCAAGCAGCCGTACGACGTGCGCGAGGTGGTGGCCCGGATCGTCGACGCCTCCGAGTTCCTCGAGTTCAAGGCGGGCTACGCCAGCTGGACGGTGTGCGGCCACGCCCGGATCGAGGGGCACGCCTGCGGGATCCTGGGCAACAACGGCCCGATCACCCCCGAGGGCTCGGTCAAGGCGGCCCAGTTCATTCAGCTGTGCTGCCAGGCGGGCCTGCCGCTGATCTACCTGCAGAACACCACCGGCTACATGGTGGGCACCGAGGCCGAGCAAGGGGGCGCGGTCAAGCACGGCGCCAAGATGATCCAGGCCGTCGCCAACGCCACGGTGCCGCAGATCACCCTGATCATCGGCGGCGCCTACGGGGCCGGGAACTACGGCATGTGCGGGCGCAGCTACGACCCCCGCTTCCTGTTCGCCTGGCCCAACGCCCGGGTGGCGGTCATGGGCGCCGAGCAGGCGGCCATGGTCATGAAGATCATCACCAAGGCCAAGATGGCCCGCAAAGGGATCGAGCTCGACGACGAGGCGGTGGAGCCCATGGCGGCCGCCCTGCGCGAGCGGCTGCTGGCCGAGGAGCAGGCGCTGTTCGCCACCGCGCGCCTGTGGGACGACGGGATCATCGACCCCCGCGACAGCCGACGGGTGCTGGGCTTCGCCCTGCGCACCTGCTGGGAGGCCGAGCGGCGGGTCCTGCGGCCGAACACCTTCGGCGTGGCGCGGGGATAGCCATGGCGAGGTTTCACAAGCTCCTGGTGGCGAACCGCGGCGAGATCGCGGTCCGGGTCCTGCGCGCGGCGCGGGCCTTGGGGTACGAGACGGTGGCCGTGTACAGCGTGGCCGACGCCGCCGCCCCCCACGTCGCCCTCGCCGACCAGGCGGTGTGCCTGGGCGGCGCCCTGGCCCGCGACTCGTACCTCGACGGCGAGAAGCTGGTGGAGGCCGCCCGGCGCACCGGCGCCGACGCGGTGCACCCGGGCTACGGAT
>JAWLGW010000710.1:0-4284 GCA_041690735.1 Planctomycetota bacterium | reverse complement strand
ACGGTGGATACCGCCTACGGTCCGGTGCGGGTGAAGGTGGCCGATCGCCCTGGCGGGCGGCGCACCGCCGCTCCGGAGTACGAGGACTGCGCCCGTCTGGCGCGCGAGCGGCAGGCGCCGCTCGACGCCGTGTATCGCGCCGCCCTGCGCGCGGCCGAGGACCGGCTGACGTGAGGGCGGTCGCCCTGCTCGTGACCTGCGCCGCCGTCGCCCTCGCGGGGCCGGCGGCGGCGCAGCCGAGTGAGCCGGTCGACCCCCGCGCGAGCGAACCTCCGGCCGTCGCCGCCGGCACCGACAGCGGCGTCACCCTGCGGGCGCCCGCCGAGCGGCAGGCGTTCAGCTTCGCGATCTTCGGCGACCGCACCGGCGGCGAGCGCGGCGGGCTGCAGGTCCTGCGCGACGCGGTGCGCATGACCAACGACCTCGACCCCGACCTGGTGCTGACGGTGGGGGACCTGGTCCAGGGCTACAACCGTCCGGGGCAGTGGCTGGCCCAGATGCGCGACTACAAGCGGATCATGGGACGGCTGGACGCGCCCTGGTACCCGGTGGCCGGCAACCACGACGTGTACGCCCGCCCGACCCGGCCGGGCGGGCACGTGCCGCTCTACAAGGAGCACTTCGGACCCCTCTACTACTCCTTCGACTACCGGTGGGCCCACTTCGTGGTCCTGTTCTCGGACGAGTCGCTGTCGTACCGCGACCCCGGCCGCACCCAGAACATGAGCCCCGCCCAGCTGGAGTGGCTGCGGCAGGACCTCGCCGCCACCGAGGCGAAGCAGGTGTTCGTGTTCCTGCACCACCCGCGGTGGACCCCTCGCTACCGCGGGTCGAACTGGCCCGAGGTGCACCGGGTGCTGCGCGACGACGGGCGGGTGGCGGCGGTGTTCGCCGGCCACATCCACCAGGTCCGCGACGACGGGGTGCGGGACGGGATCCACTACTACACCCTCGCCACCACGGGCGGGGCCCGGGGCAAGCTGGACGCGGTGGCCTTCCACCACATCGACCTGGTGCGAGTGAGGCCGGACGGGTTTCGCGTCTCGGTGCTGCCCGTCGGCGCGGCCCTGCCGGGCGACGTGGTGCAGGGCGCCGAGGTGGACGCCCTGCGCGGGCTGTCGCGGGGCGGGTGGGTGGCGGTCGAGGGCGGCGTGCGCCTCGCCGTGGAGCGGGGCGAGCGGTCGACGTTCCGGATCGAGCTCGACAACCCCACCGATCGGCCCCTCGAGGTGGATGCGACCCTGCGGGCGGCGCCGGGCTGGACGCTGCAGCCCGCGGCGCTGAAGGCGCGCCTCGAGGCCGGCGCCGAGCGGGCGTTCGAGGTCGAGGCGCTCTCGCCGCCGCTGACGAGCCTCGACCGCCCGCGCCTGGCGGTGCAGGCGACGGCCACCTACCGGCTGGCGAGCGGCCGCGAGCAGCGCCTGACGGTCCGCGAGGACGTGCCCCTCGACCTCACCGACGTCGCCACCTGGGCCGCCGCCCGGGAGGGCAGGAACGGCGTGCTCCTCCTGGAGGGGGACGGCGGCCTGCGGGTTCCCCTCGGCCCCGCGGAGCGCGACCTCGCCAGCTTCACCCTCGAGTGCTGGGTCCGCGGCGAGCCCCCCACCGGGCGCACGGCCCTGATCACCAACACCGAGAGCTCCTCCTTCGGCCTGTTCTGGAGCGAGCGCAGCGAGCGGCCCCGCGGCTTGGTCCACCTGCGCGGCCAGGGCTACACCCGGCTGACCGCCGCCCGCCCCTGGACCTTCGGCCGCTGGACCCACCTGGCCCTGGTGCGCGACGCCGAGGCCGGCCGCCTGCGCCTGTTCGTGGGCGGCGAGCCCGCGGGTGACGTCGCCTGCGCGGGCGACCTGACGACCAACGACCTCCCCCTGTGGATCGGCGCCGACCCGGACCGCCGCGGGCGCCCCGTCAGCCCCTTCCGCGGCGCGGTGGACGAGGTTCGCCTGTCGAGGGTCGCCCGCTACGCCGCGCCCTTCACGCCGGCCGACCGGCACGAGGCCGACGCCGACACCCTGCTCCTCCTCCGCTGCGACGCCGCGGTGGCGGGCCTGGTCCCCGACCACTCGGGGCGGGGCCTGCACGGGCGCCTGAGCGGCAAGGCGCGGATCGCGCCGGGGCGCGACTGGCAGTAGGAGGGCGCGCTACCAGAACCCAGGCGCCGCGCCGGTGGCGCCGCCGCCGTCGTCCACCGCTTCGCGGGCCTCGCGCATGGCTTCGTAGAAGCTGTCGGGGGTGAGGTCCGAGATCGGGGTGGGCTCGAGGAGCACCTCGTCCACGCTCTCGCCGACCGCCACGATCGACACCTCGGGGGGCGCGGGCTCGGCGTCGGGACCCTGCTCCTCCTCGTGGTACCACACCAAGTAGGTGGCGAGGTCCTGCACCTTGGGGACCGCCAGGATCCGGCGGCGGAAGGCGTCGTTGTCGGAGTGGCGGGGGTCGGTGCGGTAGACCACCAGCGGGTAGTGCAGCTTCTTGGCCTGCTGCTGCGCCTTCCATCTTGGATTGCGCCAGCGGACGTAGCCCTCGCCCCAGTAGGCGGTCCGCAGCACGTCGGCCGGGAGCGCCCAGGCGACGATCGCCATGGCCACGGCGGCGGCGACCAGCGTCAGCTTGCCCCGGTGGCGGGCCCAGGCGCTGGGCTCGGGGGCCGCCCCCTCCAGGGGAGCGAAGCTGCCGCGGGGCTGAAAGCGGTGGTGGGTGCCCAGCCCCGCCGTCGGCTCGAAAGGCGGCCGGCGGGGCCGCTCCTCGCTGGGGTCCTCGTCGTCGGGGGGAAAGAAGCCGCCTCGCCTCGCTCGCGTCACGCGCACCTCCAAGGGAGGAGGCGCTGACGCAACCGGGAGGCCAGCTGGCGTTCCCTCATGGAATGGGATCTCGGAGGGCTCCTGCTGCGAGGAGGTGACGTGCCGCGTCGCTCCCGTTGACGAGCAGCGTCGATCCTCACTCAAGGCGTGGACGGCGCCAGCGCCCTGCGCAGGACCGGCGTCAGGGCGCCCTGGTCCTCGAGGGCCGACAGGTGCCCGTGGCTCCCCACTACCACGTGCAGCTCCGCGGCGACCCCCGCGTCCTGCAGCTCGACCAGGCCGTCGCGCAGCTCGTCCGGGCTCACGAACTCGTCGTCGTCGAAGCCGACCAGGACCACCCGGGCGCGCACTCGCTGGAAGGCAGCCTCCCGGCTGGCGTACGGGCCCGCGAGGTCGTAGCCGATGTGGATCCGCAGGCTGTACAGGTAGTGGTTGGCGTCGAGCTCGCTCGCCTCGGCCAGGTACGAGGGCAGCAGCCAGGGGAGCCACAGGGCCTGGGTGGGGTCCATGAGGGTGGTCAAACCACGCAGCGCCATGGCCAGACCGAACAGCGGCTCCACGCCGTAGCGGGGGTAGTCGCCCAGCATCCAGGAGGGGTCGCTCTGCACCGCGGCGGCCGCGGCCCGGAAGCCGCTCTTCTCCTGCTCGCTGAACGCCACCGGTCCGGCCACCGGGACCGCCAGGTCCAGGAAGTCGGGGTACTCCACCGCCCAGGCCAGGGCCAGCATGCCCCCTAGCGAGGGGCCGGTGACCGCCCGCAGGTGGCGCACGCCGAGGGCGTCCACCACGGCCCGCTGCGCCCGCACCAGGTCGCGGAGCGTGGTGTCGGGGAACCGCATGCCGTAGCGCTCGCCGGTGCGGGGGTCGATCGTCGCGGGGCCGGTGGTCACCACCTGCGGGTCCTTGACGTTCATGCCGCAAGGCAGATCAGTGCAGATCACGAAGAACCGGTCGGTGTCCAGCGGACGCCCCGCGCCGATCAGCTCGTCCCACCAGCCAGCGTCCGGGTCGCTCGGGTCGTACCGCCCGGCGGCGTGGCTGTCGCCGGCGAAGAAGTGGCACACCAGGATCGCGTTGTCGGCCGTGGCGTTGAGCCGCCCGTAGGTCTCGAACCCCAGGCGCATCTCGGGCACCGTGTCGCCCGAGACGAAGGGGAAGTCGCGAGCCACGACCACCCGCTTGGTGACGATCTCGTCGAGCGCCGCGGCGGGCGCGGCTGCGAAGGTGACGAGGACCCACAGCAGGCAGGCGACGACGCGCCAGGCGCCGCCGAGGAGCTGGTGGGGCGGCCCATGAGGTGCGGCTGTCGCGACTTCGGCGGCGTTCCGGAGCCTCTTCTGGGCGCGCTCGTGGGGGGGAGGGTGTCGCAAAATGGCGGGCCTATCGGAGCACCTCGCGCGGGTGCGGGCCCTGTCGAGGCGGGGCTGTTGGACCCTCCCCGAGCAAGCACCCGCGTGAGGTGGGGCGGAGGGACGGCGCG
>JAWLGW010000709.1:0-4292 GCA_041690735.1 Planctomycetota bacterium | reverse complement strand
CTGCCAGGGCGGCCGCCTGGCGCAGGCTGCACCAGGCGCGCGAGGCGGCGCCCAGCGTGCGCCACCGCTCGACCAGCGGCGCCTCGAGCCCGTGCTCCGGCGCGGCCTCGAGCGTGGGCTGCACCAGGGGGAAGTCGGGGAGCCGCGCCGCCAGCGCCTCGATCGCCGCGCCGCGGTCGCCTTGTGGCGCCGCCGCGATCGCCCGGAACAGCGCCGGCAGGGCGCCACGCGGCAGGCTGCCGTCCTCGGCCAGCGCGTCGTCGCGCGCGGCCAGGCGCTCGAGCTGCGCGGCGAGCTCGGGATCGGAGACGCTCATGAGTGAGGCGTGTCTTCCAAGTGCTGAGCCACTTCGCTCCTGCAGCGGTTAGCAGTTAGCAGTTAGCGGTTAGCGAGCAATGAGCGGTGAGCAATTAGCAGTTGGCCGTTAGGGAAGGAGCGCGCAGTCCTCTCGCTCTCCGGGAGGAGTCGTCGCTCGAGCGACAGCTCTACCAGCTAACAGCTAACAGCTAACCGCCAACAGCTACTAATACGGCACCAGCAGGCGGGCCTCGACTCGGTCTGCGGAGACGCCGGGCACCGCGGCGATCGTGGCCCGCGCCCGCGCCGCCTCGGTGTGGCTGTTCACCTTGCCGTTCACCTTCACGACCCCGTCGAGGCCGACCCGCACCCACAGGCCCTCGAACCCGGCCGTCTTCAGGGCGCCGGAGACGTCGCGGCGCAGCCGCTCGCACTCGCCCCGGCGGGCGCCGCGCGCGAGGGCGCTGGTCCACAGGTCCCGCAGCAGGGTGGCGCCGCGCTCCATGCGGGAGCGCGCGAAGGCCAGGCCGGCGCGGCCCGCCTCGGTCCGCTCGTTGCCGGGGGTGAAGGCGCCCGCCTTGTCGAGGCGGTACAGCTCGCGCGTCAGGCCGTTCGACTCGACCACCAGGCTCCAGATCGCCTGGGCGTAGTCGAGGTCGCGCCGCGCCGGGGCGGACACGGTCACGCTCAGGTCGTCGGCGACCCGCTCCACGAAGTCGCTCTCGAACCGCCAGTGGACCTGCGAGTCGGTGGCGAAGCCATCGGGGTTGTCGCCCTTCCAGCCGTTGAAGTGGATCGTGGTGTGGTGCGGGTTGGCGAGGTCTGCCACGTAGTGGCCCAGGACCCCGGCGGTGTACACGATCGCGTGGCGCGCCTGCTTGCGGGCCTGCTCCTCCCGGGAGCCGTCGCCCTCGATCAGCGCCAGCGCCGCCACCCCGGCCTCGATCCGCTGGCACAGCTCCACCACCCGGTAGGGGCCGAAGCCCACCTTGTCGGGGGCCTGCCCCTTGGCGAGCAGCGCCTCGCTGTAGGCGTAGCGGTGCGCCGGGGGCGCCGCCGGGTCGACCCCCTCGGCGATCTCGAGGTCGATGTAGTGGTCGGGCGCGGCGCCCTTGCTGAGGGCCTCCAGCTCGCTGATCCGCCACCGGTCGGGCTCGGGGCCCAGGTAGGCCAGGCGCTCGACCTTCCCCTCCTTCACCAGGAAGTCGGGGGCGTCCTCGGGCAGGGCACGGGCCGCGGCCTCGTTGACCAGGGTGTGGCCGCGGTCGCCCCAGGCCAGCGCCGGGGCTCCCGGCAGGAGACACAGGACCAGGATCGCTGCTCGCCGCATGGAGTCCTCCGCTGGGGCGGGGAGTCTACCAGCGGGGGTCGAGGCACGCGTCCGCCGAGACAGGGCCGACCCGGTGACGTCGGCAGAGGGGCCACCGGCGGCGAGGCCGGGGACGTCAGCGGCGGCGCCTCCCGGGCAGGCGCCGGGACGCGCGCGCCTGGCACGCGAATCGAGGAGTGAGGGGCGAGGCGGAGGCTGCCGCCGGGGAGGATCGATGGCCGACAAGCAGGCGCGCGAGCGACCGACCCTCAAGCTGCAGGTCGCGGGGGCCCGCGAGGAGGACGTGGGCAAGCCCGTCGCCCGCCTGCCGCAGCGCGCCTTCCGCGAGCTCGGCATCACCCAGGGGGACGTGGCGGAGATCGTGGGGAAGCGCCCCACGGCGGCGATCGCGCTGCCGCCCTACAAGGAGGACGAGGGGCTGGACGTGATCCGGCTGGACGGGCTGCAGCGCGCCAACGCCGGCGGGATCGGCATGGGGGACCAGGTCGAGGTGCGGCCCGCGGACGTGAAGCCGGCCCGGCGAGTGGTGCTGGGGCCGACGGTCAAGAACGTCCGCATCACCGGCTCGGGGGAGGCGCTGCTGCAGACGCTCATGAAGCGCCCCCTGGTCACGGGGGACGTGATCTCGACGTCGGTCTACCGCCGCGTCCCCGGCGGCCTCGACGACGACGCCTTTCCCGAGGACATCTTCCGCGCCTTCTTTCAGCAGCGGGCCTTCGGGCTGCAGGAGATCCGGCTGTCGGTCGTCTCCACCACGCCGCGGGGGATCGTGCAGGTCGAGGAGGACACCGAGATCGAGCTGCTGCCGCAGTTCCAGGAGCCCAAGGAGACGCGCCCCTCGGGGGTCACCTACGACGACGTGGGGGGGCTCGGCGACGCGATCCAGCAGGTCCGCGAGATGGTGGAGCTGCCGCTCAAGCACCCCGAGCTGTTCCAGCGGCTGGGGATCGACCCGCCCAAGGGGGTGCTCCTGTACGGGCCGCCCGGGACGGGCAAGACGCTGCTCGCCCGCGCGGTCGCGGCCGAGTCGGACGCCGCCTTCTTCCCCATCGCCGGCCCCGAGATCATGGGCCGCTACTACGGCGAGTCGGAGCAGCGGCTGCGGGACATGTTCGAGCGCGCCCAGCAGGACGCCCCCTCGATCGTGTTCATCGACGAGCTGGACGCGATCGCGCCCAGGCGGGCGGACGTCAGCGGCGAGGTCGAGCGGCGGATCGTGGCGCAGCTCCTGTCGCTCATGGACGGCCTCGAGCCGCGGCAGAACGTGGTCGTGATCGCGGCCACCAACCGGGTGAACGCGATCGACGAGGCGCTGCGCCGGCCGGGGCGGTTCGACCGCGAGGTCGTGATCGGCGTGCCCGATCAGCCGGGGCGGCGCGAGATCCTGGGGATCCACACCCGCGGTATGCCCCTCGACGACACCGTGGACAAGGACGAGCTGGCCCGGGCGATCTACGGGTTCGTGGGGGCCGACGTGGCGGCCCTGTGCCGCGAGGCCGCCATGGACGCCCTGCGGCGGCTGCTGCCCCACATCGACCTCGACGACCCCGAGATCCCCGGCGAGGTGCTCGAGAAGCTGCGGGTGGGGCGCGACGACTTCTTGAGCGCCCTCAAGCGAGTCCAGCCCTCGGCCATGCGCGAGATCATGATCCAGATCCCCGACGTCCACTGGGACGACGTCGGCGGCCTGGGGGAGGCCAAGCAGTCCCTGCGCGAGGGGATCGAGCTCCCCCTGCGTCACCCCGAGGCGTTCCGCCGGGTGGGGATCCGCCCGGCCAAGGGGTTCTTGCTGTTCGGCCCCCCCGGCACCGGCAAGACGCTCCTCGCCAAGGCGGTGGCGCGCGAGGCGGAGGCGAACTTCATCGCCACCAAGTCCGCGGACCTGCTGTCCAAGTGGTACGGCGAGTCGGAGCAGCACATCGCGCAGCTGTTCGCGCGGGCGCGGCAGGTGGCGCCGACGGTGGTCTTCCTGGACGAGATCGACTCGCTGGCGCCGGTGCGCGGCTCCTCCCTGGGCGAGCCGGCGGTGACCGAGCGGGTGGTGAACGCGATCCTGGCGGAGCTCGACGGACTGCAGGAGCTGCAGGGGGTGGTGGTGATCGGCGCCACCAACCGCCCAGGCCTCATCGACCCCGCGCTGCTGCGGCCGGGACGCCTCGACGAGCTGGTGTACGTGCCGGTGCCCGACCAGGAGGGGCGGGCCAAGATCCTCGCCATTCACACCCGCAAGATGCCGCTCGGCGACGACGTCGACCTCGACCTGCTCGCCGATCACACGGAGGGCTACACGGGCGCCGACCTCGAGGACCTGACTCGGCGGGCGGGGCTGCACGCGTTGCGGGAGGACATGCAGGCCCGCGAGGTGCCCACGCGCCTGTTCGACCGTGCTCTCGAGGAGACGCACCCCTCGGTCACGCTGGAGATGCAGGCGGAGTACGAGGCCATGCTGGAGACCCTCAAGCGAGAGAGCCCCACCCGGTTCGGCTTCGCCGAGGCCGCCGAGCCCGAGCGCCCGCCGCGGCCCCGGCGGTGGCGGGGCCCGGCGCGGGAGGAGGCGCCGGCGCCTCGCGCTCGCAAGAAGCGTTCACGAAAGGAGTAATGGCTTTACCGTCAGGGCTGATGGTTTTTCGTTGCCCGCGGACGCGGGCGGCCGTAAAACCATCAG
>JAWLGW010000708.1:0-4313 GCA_041690735.1 Planctomycetota bacterium | reverse complement strand
TGGGGCCGACCCGTTCGCGGCGCCGCCTGGGGCCGACCCGTTCGCCGTGCCGGCCGGCGGCGATCCCTTCGCCGATCCGCTGGCGGGCGCGGTCCCGACCGATCCTTTCGCGGCGGTGCCCAGCCAAGACCCCTTCGCGTCCACGTCCGGCTTCGATCCCTTCGCGTCGGCGGGCGGGGCCGCCGCGGTGGAGGAGGACGAGCCCGAGGCGCTCGACCCTGCCGAGGCGCTCGCCATGCTCGAGGGCATGCTCGGGCCCTCGACGCCCAAGAAAGCTCCGGCCCCAGGCCGAGGCGCCGCGCCGGCTCCGTTCGCGCAGGCGGGCGGCGACCCGTTCGCGCAGGCGGGCGGCGACCCGTTCGCGCAGGCGGGCGGCGACCCGTTCGCCTCGGCCGCGGGCGGCGACCCGTTCGCGCAGGCGGGCGGTGACCCGTTCGCCTCGGCCGCGGGTGACCCGTTCGCAGCCGCGGCGCAGCAGGGGGCGGACCCCTTCGCCCAGGCGGCGCAGGCGGGCGATCCCTTCGCCGCCGCCGCGGGCGGCGGGTCCAGCGCCCCGATCGATCCGTTCGCGGCGGCTGCCCAGGCCCCGCCCGGCGCGGTCACTTCGGCCGGCGGGCTGTGGCTCTCGACCGACGAGGCCCCCTCCCCCTTCGCCGGCGGCGGCAGCCCGCCGCCCCAGCCGCAGCAGGCGGCCGCGCCCGCCCGCAAGAAGAAGAAGGACGCGGGCGGCGAGAGCTACGGGCTGGTGATCTCGGGCCTGGGGCTCAAGTCGAAGAAGGAGGCCGCGATCCAGATCTTGATGGAGATCAAGGGGATCGACGAGAACGAGGCGAGCGACATGTGTCGCTCCCCCGTCGTGCCGGTCTTCAAGAACGTCTCCAAGCAGGAGGCCGAGGCGGCCAAGGCCCGCTTCAAGGAGGCCAAGATCAACTGCCGGGTGACGAGCAAGAAGAAGAAGCGTTGAGCGCGCGTCAAGCGCGCTCCTCTCGTAGCCCGAGGGATCGAACACGGAATATCAACAGCAAACAGAGAATGAGAACAGGGACGGCTCTGCCTAAGACAACGTAGGCAGGCCTCCGAGAACGAGCCGTTCGCTGTTCCCATTGATATTCCCTGTTGATATTCCGTGTTCTGTCGGCCGCTCGGAAGCGCTCCTGCCGTTTGCGACAGCCTCCCGTGCCCGTGCCCGTGCTCACGGCGCTCGACACGTGCCCGTTTTTTACTTTGTGTCACCAGCCCACCCGCCGGTCAAAGCCGTCTGCTCCCTCTATACTGGGGCCGCTGGAGGCTTCATGGGACGGTCGCTCGCCCCCCTGCTCGCCGTGACGCTGCTGCTGCCGTCCTTCGCGGGCGCTCAGCAGGATGAGGGCCCGCTGCCCCCGCTGGCGCGCGACCAGGAGAGGCTCCTGCAGCGTTACCAGGCGCTGGAGCGGCGGCTGTTGAACCTGGCGGCGCGGCTGCCGCGCGACAAGGCCGAGCAAGCGACCCGCCTGCGGGGCGCCTTCCGGCAGTCCCAGAGCGAGGCCGTGGCGGACGCCATGGCCCGCGCGCGCGAGCTGCTGCGAGGGCACGCCCTCGACGGGGCGCAGGTCTCGCAGAGCGAGGTGCTCGAGGCGCTCGAGCGGGTGCTCAAGGCGCTCGAGGCGGCCGAGGCGGAGCCGGAGGAGCTCGACCCCGACGAGCTGGAGGAGGCGCTGGAGGAGGTGCGCGACCTGCGCCAGCGCCAGCAGGAGCACCTGGGCGAGTCGCAGCGTGCGCGCGCGTCGGAGGCCGAGGCGGCGGCGCTGGGCGAGGCTTTGGCCAAGGTCGAGGAGCTGGTGGGCGAGCAGCGGCAGGTGGTCGAGGCGGCGAATCAGGTCGAGGGGCCGGTCGAGGGGCAGGTCGAGGGCGAGGAGGCGCTGCGCGGGCTGGCGGAGCAGCAGCGGAAGGTCGCCGAGCGCACCCGCGGCGCCGCGGAGGGGCTCCCGCGGGACGAGCGGGCCCAGGAGCTGGGCGAGGCGCCGCAGACGGCGGAGGGGCGCGCCCGGGCCGCCCTGGAGCAGGCCGAGTCCGCCATGGGCGAGGCGGCTGGACGCATGAGCGAGGGCGCGCGCGACCCGTCGCTCGAGCGCGCCCGGGCGGCCCTCGAGGAGCTGGAGCGGGCCCGGGACGAGCTCGCGCGGGAGCGCGCCGAGGTGATGCGGCTGGCGGAGGAGGAGCGACGGCGCGCCGAGCAGGAGCGGACGCGGCAGCGGACCGAGGACCTCGCGAACCGCATGAGCGGCGAGCAGGGTCAGCAAGGCGTGCAGGGTCAGCAAGGCGAGCAGGGTCAGCAAGGCGAGCAGGGTCAGCAAGGCGAGCAGGGTCAGCAAGGCCAGCAGGGCCAGCAGGGCGAGCAGGGCCAGCAGGGCCAGCAGCGCACCCCCGGCCAGCGTCGGATCGAGAAGGCGAGTGAGGCCATGCGGCGAGCCGCCGAGGACATCGCCCGCCGCGACAACGAGGCCGCTCAGCGCGAGCAGGAGCAGGCGGTCCAGGAGCTGCAGGAGGCGGAGCAGGTCCTGGAGGAGGCCCTCATGCAGGCGCGGCGGCGCGAGCAGGAGGCGATCCTGCGGGCGCTCGGCGCCCGGTTCGCCGCCATGCTCGAGAAGCAGCAGGCGCTGACGGCCGAGACCGAGACCCTGCGCGAGGCCTGGGCGTCGCTCGGGCGACGCCAGCGGTGGCGCCAGGCGATCCGCCTGGGCGACGGCGAGGGCGAGCTCCAGCGCGAAGCGTACGCAGCGCTCGAGCTGGTGCGCGAGGAGGGCTCCACGGCGATCCTCCCGATCGTGCTGCAGGAGCTCGCCCACGACCTCGGCCGCGCCGCGCAGCTGCTCGGCGACAGGCAGGTGAACCCGTTCGTGGTGCAGCTGCAGCGGGACATCGAGCGCAGCCTCGCCGAGCTGATCGAGGTGATCGAGCGGGAGATCGAGTCCCGCGAGAACGGCGGCGGCGGCGGCGGCGGGCAGCAGGGGGCCCCCGACGACGGCAACGGCGCGCCGCTCCTGCCCTCGACCGCCGAGCTCAAGATCCTGCGTTCGCAGCAGGTGCGCGTGAACGAGCTGACGCACCGCTTCGACGGCGACCGGGCGGACGGCGAGACGTCGCCCGCCGAGGAGCAGGCGGCGCGGCACATCGCCGACAAGCAGGCGCGGGTGGCGGAGTTCGCCCGCACGCTGCACGAGCGGCTGAACAAGGAGCGCTAGCGGTGCGGACGACCTGTCGAGCGGCGGCGTCCCTGGCGCTATGTGTGGCCTGCCTCGCGCCCGATCGGGCGGCGGCGGCCGACCCGCGGATCCCGATCCTGGCCGACGAGCCCGAGGCGGCGAGCAAGCTGCAGGCGTTCACCCGCGCCTACGGCGGCGAGGCCGCGGCGGCCGCCGCGCTGCGCGCCAGCGAGCGCCTGCCGGCGCGCGATCGGATCCACGCCGCCCTGCGCTCGTCCCGCCCGGCCTACCGGGCGGCGGCCGAGGCCTACGAGCGCGGGGACGACAGCGCGGCCGCCTGGCGGCAGCTGGCCGAGGGCGAGGGCGACCTGTTCGTGCGCGCTCACGCGACCTACTTCCTCGGCCGGGCCCTGCTCGCCCAGGACGAGCTGGAGGGCGCCGCCGCGGCGCTGGAGGAGGTGCGCGGCCCGCTGCGGGAGGGGACGCCCTACACCGACGAGGCGACCCTGTACCTCGCCTACGTGTACGCCCGCCTCCCCGAGCTGCGGGGCGACGCCGGCGGGAGCGAGCGCACGCGGGCCCGCCGCCTGCTCGAGACGCTGGTCCCAGGGCCGCGCGCGATCTACAGCCCGCCCGAGCGGGTGGTCGAGGGGGCGCGCTGGCTGCTGCGCGAGCTGCGGGGCGAGGGGCTCGGTCCCCTCCTCGAGCTCGCCAAGCGCATGGAGACGATCGAGCGGCTGATCCGCCGCACCCGCACCGGCGCCGGCACGCAGAGGCGGCAGGAGGAGGTGGTCGCCGCCCTCGACCGCCTGATCGAGCTCATGCAGCAGCAGAACCAGGGCGGCGGCGGCGGCGGCGGCCAGGGCGGAGGCCAGCAGCAGCCGCAAGGCCAGCAGCAACAGCAGCAGCAGGGCCAGCGCGGCGGCGCCTCGGGCAACAACCCCACCGGCGCGGACCGCTCTACGCTGCCCCAGGGCGGCGAGGGGAGCGAGGAGCTGGCCGAGGGGCCGCGCGAGGCGGACCAGGAGGCCTGGGGCGAGATGCGCGACCGCGAGCGGGAGGAGGCGGTGCAGTTCTTGCGCGAGCGCTTCCCGGCCAAGTACCGCGAGCTGATCGAGCGCTACTACCGGG
>JAWLGW010000707.1:0-4316 GCA_041690735.1 Planctomycetota bacterium | reverse complement strand
TCGCCGTCTCTGCGATCCCCGAGGGGCTGCCCGTCGCCATGACCGTGGCCCTGGCTGTCGCCACCAAGCGCATGGCTCAGCGGGGGGTGATCGTCCGCAAGCTGACCGCCGTGGAGGGGCTCGGCAGCTGCACCCTGGTCGCCTCCGACAAGACCGGCACCCTCACCTGCAACGAGATCACCGTGCGCCAGGTCCGGCTGGCGGACGGGAGCGGCTTCACCGTCTCGGGGGAGGGCTACGCCCCGGAGGGGGCGGTCGCGCAGGAGGGGAAGGCCGTCTCGCCGGACGCTCACCCGGTCCTGGCCGCCCTCGCCCGGGTTGCGGCGCTGTGCAACGAGGCCCACCTGCACCAGCGGGACGGGGCCTGGACCTGGCGGGGGGACCCCACCGACGTCGCGCTGCTCTCCTTCGCGCACAAGCTCGGCCTGGTCCGCGAAGAGGTCCTCGACCGCTGGCCGCAGGTGAACCAGATCCCCTTCGAGCCCGAGCGGAAGTACGCCGCCACCTACCACCGCGTCGACGGGGAGGTGCGAGCGCTGGTCAAGGGCGCGCCGGAGCAGGTCCTCCGCATGTGCGGGGACGGCGAACGAGACGGGCTGCTCCGAGCCGCCGCCGAGCTGGGCGAGCGCGGCTACCGCGTCCTGGCGGTGGCGGAGGGCGGCCCCTGCCCGGAGGTCACCCCCGACTCAGTCCCCGAACAGCCCCGCCACCTGACGTTCCTGGGCTTCGTCGGCATGATCGATCCGCTGCGCCCGGGGGTGCGCGACGCGGTCCAGGCCTGCAAGGCGGCGGGGATCGGGGTGAGCATGATCACCGGCGACCACCCGGTCACCGCCCTCGCGATCGCCAAGGACCTGGGCATGGCCCACGACCCGAGCGAGGTCGTGTCGGGCCTCGACCTCGCCGAGGCGCCCCCCGAGCAGCTCGTGGACCTGGTGCAGCGGGCGCGGGTGTTCGCCCGGGTCTCGCCGCAGCAGAAGCTCGACATCGTCAACGCAGCCCGCCAGGCTGGCCACTTCGTGGCGGTGACCGGCGACGGCGTCAACGACGCCCCGGCGCTGCGGGCCGCCAACATCGGCGTCGCCATGGGCAAGGGCGGCACGGACGTGGCCCGGGAAGCCGCCGAGCTCGTGATCAGCGACGACAACTTCGCCACGATCGTGGCGGGCGTCGAGGAGGGGCGGGTCGCCTACGACAACGTGCGCAAGGTGATCTACCTGCTCGTCTCCACGGGCGCGGCGGAGGTCGTCATGGTCGCGCTGTCGCTGCTGTTCGGGCTCCCGATCCCGCTGCTCCCCGTTCAGCTCCTGTGGCTGAACCTGGTCACCAACGGGCTCCAGGACGTGGCCCTGGCCTTCGAGCCGAAGGAGGCCGACGTGCTGCAGCGGGCGCCGCGCTCGCCCGACGAGCGGATCTTCGACCGGCTCATGATCGAGCGCACCGTGATCGCGGCCGCGGTCATGGGCGGCGTGGGCTTCGGGGTCTTCCAGTGGCTGCTCGACCAGGGCTGGTCGGAGCCGGCCGCGCGCAACACCCTGCTGCTGCTCATGGTCCTGTTCGAGAACGTCCACATCGGTAACTGCCGCTCGGAGACTCGGTCGCTGCTCCGGCTGTCGCCGTTCACCAGCCCGATCCTGCTGGCCGGGACGATCACGGCCTTCCTCCTCCACGTCGGCGCCATGCACCTGCCCTTCGCCCAGCGGCTCCTCCAGACCGACGTGGTGCCGGTGGCGCACTGGCCGGTGCTCCTGGGCCTCGCGCTGACCGTCGCCGTGGCGATCGAGCTCCACAAGCTCTCCTGGAGGCTCCGCTCCAGGACCCAGGGCGCCGGGTAGGTGCCCACGCAGGACACGCTCCTGGGGCTGGCCGTCGCGGGGCTGAGCCTCACCCTCTCCCTGTTGGCCTCGGGCCACGCCGTGCTCTACAAGCGGGACGCCCGCGCCGCGGTCGCCTGGTGCGGCGTGATCTGGCTGCTGCCGATCGCCGGCGCCGCGCTGTACGTGCTGCTGGGCGTCAACCGGATCCAGCGGCGGGCCCACGCGCTGCGTGCGGGCCTCCCCAGGCTGAGCCACCCCGCCCGCTCGGCCTGCGACCCCGGCGCGCTGGGGGAACTCCTCGGGCCGGAGGGGAGCCAGCTCGAGCCCCTCGCCGCCCTGGTAGGGCGCGTGTCGAACCGGCCGCTCCTGGGCGACAACGGCGTCCGCCCCCTGGTAGGCGGCGACGAGGCCTACCCGGCCATGCTCGCCGCCATCGAGGGCGCCGCCGGCTCGGTGGCGCTGACGACCTTCATCTTCGACCACGACCGGGCCGGGCGTCGCTTCATCGAGGCGCTGGGCGCTGCCGCGCGCCGCGGGGTCGAGGTCCGGGTCCTGATCGACGGGCTCGGCGCCCGCTACAGCTTGCCGACGGTCGTGGGACCTCTGCGGCGTGCGGGCGTCCGCACGGCGCTCTTCTTGCCGACGCCGGCGCCGTGGCGGTTTCGTTACTCGAACCTGCGCAGTCACCGGAAGCTCCTGATCGTGGACGGGGCGACGGCGTTCACGGGCGGCATGAACATCCGCGCCGGGGCGGAGGGAGCCGCCCAGGGCGCTCACACGATCGAGGACCTCCACTTCTGCGTGGAGGGACCCGTCGTGACGCAGCTGCAAGACGTCTTCGCCGAAGACTGGGTGTTCGCGACGGGCGAAGTCCTGGCCGGCCCCGCCTGGTTCCCTCCGCTGGAGCCGCGCGGAGCCGTGCTCGCGCGGGCCGTGCCCGACGGACCGGACGAGGACTTCGAGGTGCTGCGCCTCACCCTGCTCGGCGCCCTCACCTCCGCCCGGCGGACGGTCCTGCTCGTGACGCCGTACTTCGTCCCGGACGCGTCCCTGCTCACGGCCCTCGAGGTGGCGGCGCTGAGGGGGATCTCAGTCGACATCGTCCTCCCCGAGCGGAGCAACCTCCGCCTCGTCCAGTGGGCCTCCACCGCGTTGCTGTGGCAGGTCCTGGCGCGGGGCTGCCGGGTGTGGCTGTCCCCACCTCCCTTCGACCACACCAAGCTCTTGATCGTGGACGGCTGCTGGACCTTCCTCGGCTCCGCCAACTGGGACGCGCGGAGCCTCAGGCTCAACTTCGAGCTCAACCTGGAGTGCTACGACCGCCCTTTGGCTGAGACCCTCTCCCGGCTCGTCCAGCGCAAGATCGCCCGTGCGCACCAGGTCACCTTCCAGGAGGTGGAGGCGCGCCCCTTGCTCGTGCGCCTGCGCGACGGGAGCGCGCGCCTGCTGGCTCCCTACCTGTAGGTCCCGCCGCCCCAGTACCGACCGCCGCGCCCCGCTCACCGCCGCCCTGGCGTAGGCTGCCCTCATGCGCAAGGTCGTGATCCACCGAGCCGGAGGCTACGGGCGGCTGCGGGTCGAGGAGCACCCCGACCCCACGCCCGGACGAGGCGAGGTGGCGGTCGACGTCGAGGCGGCGGGGGTGAACTTCGCCGACTGCGTGGTCCGCATGGGCCTGTACGCCTCGGCCAGGCGCTACGTGGGGTGGCCGATCACCCCCGGGTTCGAGGTGGCGGGGCGGATCGCCGCCGTGGGCGAGGGGGTGTCCCAGCACGCGGCGGGCGACCCCGTGGTCGCCGTGACCCGCTTCGGCGGCTACGCCAGCAAGGTGGTGGTGCCCGCCCACCAGGCCTGGCCCCTGCCCGCCGGCGTGTCGAGCGAGCAGGCGGCGACCTTCCCGGCGGTGTACCTCACCGCCTACTACGGGCTGTTCGTGCTCGCCCACCCCCGGCCGGGAGAGCAGGTGCTGGTCCACTCGGCCGCCGGCGGCGTGGGCGGCGCGCTGCTGCAACTGTGCCGTCTGGCGGAGTGCCGGGCGGTGGGGGTGGTGGGCGCGCCGCACAAGGTCGACGTCGCCCGCCAGCAAGGCGCGGCGGCGGTGATCGACCGCTCGCAGGAGGACCTGTGGCAGCGGGCCCACGACCACGCCCCTGACGGCTACGACGTGGTCCTCGACGCCAGCGGCTACGCCACCCTGCGCGGCAGCTATCGAGCCCTGCGGCCTACGGGACGCCTGGTGGTGTATGGCTTCCACTCCATGCTGCCCCGCGGCGGGGGCCGCCCAAGCTGGCTCAAGCTGGCCTGGGGCTGGCTGCGGACGCCCCGCTTCTCGCCGCTGGCCATGACCGGCGACAACAAGAGCGTGCTGGCGTTCAACCTCAGCTACCTGTTCGACCGCGCCGACCTCCTGGGCGAGTCCATGAGGCGCCTGCTGGAGTGGCTGGCGGCGGGGGAGCTGCAGCCCTGGCCGGTGAAGACCTACCGGCTGGACGAGGTGGC
>JAWLGW010000706.1:1267-4320 GCA_041690735.1 Planctomycetota bacterium | reverse complement strand
CCGTCGGGCGCGCGCCGGAGCGCCGGGTCGGGCGTCGGCGGCCGCAGGTCGGGGTGCAGCAGGTCGAGGGCGCTCAGCAGCACGTCGGCGAGCGGCGCTCCGCTCCCCTCACCGGTCCCCAGGGGCGCGAGCAGGTCCTCCGCTGGCCACACGCTGGCTCGCACCAGCAGCGGGCTCAGCGCAGGGTGCAGCTCGGCGGGGATCGCGGCGCTCGCGGCGGGGCCTGGAGCCTGATCGTCCGTGCGGCGCTCGGCTTCGCTCACGCTCCTCTATGACAAGGGGGCAGGGGCGGCGCAACCGGCGAGCGGCGTCGTGGCGGACGCCCTGGAGGCTGGCGGATCGGACGGGTGCGGCGCGCGCTGCCCGGCTCCGCCTGCTCTCCCGAAGGCGCGGCCGCGAGGGGCCTGGCTCAGCGCGAGGGCCGGTCCGCCGAGCGGCTGCGCCGCTGAGGCCGGGTGGCGCACGCCGCCCCAGCGGCGCACCATGAGGGCTCGTCCCCGCGCGAGGGCCTGTGGAACCCGCCTTGTACCTCCTGTTCATGATCGTCGTCGTCGCGATCACGGCCTTCGCGCACAGCGCGCACAGGTCGAGCGCCCGCGAGAGCCTGCGCACCTTCGCGCGCCGGCTGGAGGGGGGGCAGTTCCACGCGCCCGACAGCTGGTTCAGCGGGGTCGACGGGTACTGGGTGCGGGGGCAGCGGAGCGGGCGCCGGCTGCGCTTCCAGATCGACGTGCGCGGCAGCGGCAAGCAGAAGGTCACCTACGGCCTGTTCGAGGTCGGGGTGCCCAACGCGGTCGGTCACTTCGACCTCGAGCCCCGGGGGCTGCTGTCCCGGTTCGGCCGCTGGCTGGGGGGAGACTCGGGCCGGGACGACTTCGAGGACGACTTCGCGCTGCGCACCAGCACCCGCATGGAGCGGCACTTCCAGGAGCGGGAGCTGCGGCGGGCGATCCGCCACCTGTTCGAGACGCACCACGCGACGCGGCTGCGGCTCCGGGGAAGCACCCTGCACGCCGAGCGCCGGATCAACAGCACGTTCATGAGCGCCAGCCCGTACGACACCTTCTTCACCGCCCTGGAGCGGATCGCCAAGCTGTGCGAGCGGCGGCGGCTCAAGGTCGAGGTCTCGCCGCGGGTGAAGGTGCGCGAGAGCTTCGGCTGGACCGGCGGCGGGGACGAGGTCCTGTGCCCGTACTGCCGCACCGGGGCCGACCCCGCCGCGCCGGGCGCGGCCACCTGCGAGTCGTGCGGGACCCTGCATCACGCCGAGTGCTTCGCCGAGCTGGGGCGGTGCACGATCTTCGGGTGCGGCGGACGGCGCGCGGCGCCGGTGGGGGCCTGACGATGGACGAAGGCACCGTGATCGTCACGGTCCTGGCGACCATGGCGCTGTTCGGGATCGGGACCTTGACCCTGGCGGCCGTCGCCAACGGTCGCCCCTCGGGAGGGCCGCTGCGCCCGGTGCTGGTCGCCCTGGCCGGCCGGCTGGAGGCGGGCCGCGTCCTGACTCCTCAGCGCCTGCTGGGCGGCATCGCCGGCTGGGGAGTGGACGGTCGCCGGGAGGGGCACGCGGTGCAGCTCCGCCTGCGGACCGATCGGGGCGGCGAGTCGCCGCTGATCGGGTGCGTCTGCAAGGTGGAGGTGCCCCACGGCTTTGGGCGGTTTCGGGTGCGGCGGCGCGGCGAGCTGTCGCGGTGGCTCTTCGGGCGCCGCGGGACGGACTGGTTCGACGACCAGCTGACGGTCGACCAAGAGGAGTTCGCGACGGAGCGGCAGCTCCAGTCGCGCGAGCTGCGCGAGGTGATCCGGGAGCTGTTCGAGCTGGGGTTGCGCACCTTCGAGCAGCGCGGCGGGCAGTTGATCGGGGTGTGGCGCGGCGCGACGTACGAGGTCAACGAGCACCGCCTCGACCAGCTCCTGGGCGGACTGGTGCGGGCGGCGAAGCTGTGCGAGCGGCGGCGAGTACACGTAGCGTCGACTGGCCGGATCGAGGTGCGCGAGAGCTTCGGCTGGACGGCCGGCGGCGGCGAGGTGCTGTGCCCCTACTGCCGGAGCGGGGCGGACCCGGCCCAGGGGGACGCGGCGGTGTGCGAGTCGTGCGGCACCCTCCATCACGCCGAGTGCTACGCGGAGCTCGGCAAGTGCACGATCCTGGCCTGCGACGGGCGGGCGGCCACGCCGGTGCAGGCCTGAGCGCACGGGGGCGGTAACCTCGCCGGGTGGACGCCAGACTGCGGGAGCGGGTGCGACGCGCCCGGGAGGCGGGCAGCGCCGAGGCGCTGCTGGCGGCGGGGCATGCCCTGGCGCGCGCCGGCGAGGGCGCGGCGGCGGCCGCCCTGGTGCCAGGCGTGCTCCGGGCGGGAGGAGCCCCCGACCCGCTGCTGGAGCGGCTGGCGCCACCGGACCTCGAGGCGTTCGAGCTGCGGGTACTGGGCGAGCGGTTCGCCCGGCGGCGCCTGACGGCGGTCGCCTGGGAGCCGGACGGGCGCACGGTCGTCGCGGCCAGCGGCCGCGGCGAGGGCGACTTGCTGGCGTTCGACCTCGGCGGCGGGTGTCGCGCCGTGGGTCGGCTGGCGCGGGCGGCGCGGGCCGTGGCGGTGGGCGAAGGCGGGGCGGTCGCGGTGTGCTCCACGACCGCGGCGCAGGACGGGACCGAGGTGGCGCTGCTGGAGCGCGACGGCGGGAGCTTGGAGCGGCCCCTGCTCGTGAGCCAGGAGTGGATCCAGGCCGTGAGCCTGCTCCCCTGGCCCGACCGGGTGCTCGTCGCCACCCGCAAGGCCGCTCGCGTCTATCGGCGGACCGGCGGGCGCGCGGTGTGGGCGGCGCGGGGGGAGTCGGCGGACGTGGGTCCGGCGGGCGGCGTGGTGGTGCGGGGCGACGAGGTGCGCCTGCACGACCTGGGCGAGCGGAGGCCGCGGGCCGTGACCGAGGTGAGGGCGGCCTGCCCCGACCTGCAGCCGACGCTGGCGCAGCGCCACCCCCTGGTGCTGGCGGGTGGGCGCGGCGCCGGCGTGCTGTATCCGATCCGCACCGCCGGCGCGAGGACGTGGCAG
>JAWLGW010000706.1:0-1257 GCA_041690735.1 Planctomycetota bacterium | reverse complement strand
ACCTCGTCCCGCAACAGCTCCGCCTGAGTCCTCATCTCATCGAAGTTCTCGTCACGAGCCGCCGACTCCGTGGCCCGCGCGAGGGTGAGTGCTCGCTGGGCCATCAGCGTACCGGAGGTATTGGCGAGCGAGTGGGCGGCCTCCTGGCTGGGCGCCGACGGCGCCCGCCAGAGCACCGTGCGCCTCGACGTCACAGGGCTGTGGCGGGCCGCGGCCTCGCCGTCGGGGCGCTACGCCCTGCTCCTCGAGCAGCAGACCAGCGACGCGCCCACGGTGCGCTCGCGGGGGGCGGTGCTGGTTGACCTCGAGCGGGGGCGGAGCCGGCGGTGGACGCTCCCGGCCCTGCCCGGCGGCGTCGCCTGGTCGCTGGCAGGCGACGCGGTGGCGATCGGGACCGACGAGGGGACGGTGGTGTTGCTGGAGGCGACGCCGCGGCGGGCGTCGGCCGGGCGTGAGGCGGAGCCTGCGCGCGAGGAGGCGACCGGAGGCGGGTGGCTGGAGCTGCGGCGGGAGGACCGCTTCTGGCGGATCCGCGCCGCCGAGGGCGAGGTCGAGGTGCACTACGGGGTGCGGGGGGCTCAGGGGCGCCGCCAGCGGGTGCCTTGTGACGACCCGGCGCGCGAGCAGGCGCGGCGGGTGCGCGCCAAGCGGCGGGCCGGCTATCGGGAGGTGTAGCTCAGGGCTCCTCGGGTCGGAGGGGCGGCGCCGGCTGCTCGGCCGACACCTCGTCCTGCACCCGCGCGTGCTCGCCCGAGACGTCCGCGGTCGCCTTCTTCTTGCCGCCCTTCTTGCGGGGCAGCAGGCCCTTGAGGGTCAGCAGCTTGCCGTAGCACAGGAGGACGTCGCCGCCGAGGATCCGGTCGTCGCCGTGGGGGGTGGGGATCGTCTCGCTGCCGCGGGTGATGTTGAGGACCAGCACGTCCTGCCGGCGGAGGCCGCTCTCGCGCAGGGTCTTGTTGCGCAGCTCCGAGGGCGCCGTCCGGGGGACCGGGACCTCGACCACGCCGTATCCCTGGCGGAGGGTGAGCCGCTGGCGGAGGTCGATGTCGGGGAAGGCGAGCTGCTCCTCGATGTGCTCGATGATCGCCTCGGCGACGTCGATCCCGCTGGCCTTCTCGATCCCCTCCAGCCCGGGCGAGGAGTTCACCTCCATGACCAGGGGGCCCTCCTCGCCCTCCAGCATGTCGACGCCGGCCACCCGCAGGCCGTGCACCTGCGCCGCCATGATCGCGGTGCGCTCGAACTCGGGGTCGAGGT
>JAWLGW010000705.1:0-4325 GCA_041690735.1 Planctomycetota bacterium | reverse complement strand
CGGCGAGCGCAAGGACGACCTGACCCTCACCCTGGGGGACGTGGCGGTCTCGGTGCAGGGGCGGGTCCTCGACGACACCGGCGCGCCGGTGGCCGGCGCCGAGGTGACCGCCAACGGCCGGCGGGTGGTGACCGACGCCCAGGGGGCCTACGCACTTCACGGCCTCGACATGGGCGACGTGGGGCTGCGGGCCACCCAGGAGGGCTACGCCACGGCCTTCCAGCAGGTCAGCTACGACGGGGCCCGCCTCGACGTGGACCTGGTGCTCACCCGCAGCGGCGGCGTGCGCGGCAAGGTCCTCGACCCCGACGGCACCCCGGCGGCGAACGTCCCGGTGCTGGTGATCTGGGTGGGGGAGGACGACACGTATCAGCCCCACTCGGCGCGGTGCGACGGGCAGGGCGGGTACGAGGTCGGCGACCTGCCCCCCGGCCGGTACTACCTCAAGGCCGGCGCCGGGGCGGATCCGTTCGACGTGACGGGGGCGCCCAGCGTGGTGGTCGAGCCCGGGCGGGTGGTCGAGGCGGGAGAGCTAAGGCTTCGGTAGAGACCGCGATCGATCTCGCGCAATCCACCTGGCCCCGCTACCATGTTCGGCGAGCCGGAGTGGAGGAACGGCATACTCGGAGGTTTCAAAAACCTCTGCCCTTTGGGCTTGTGGGTTCGAATCCCACCTCCGGCATTCCGACCTTGTCGGTCGCTTGACGCAAACTAATCCCGAACGTTTGCCGAACGTCGGGAGAGAACATGCGTCCACCTGACAAGAAGCGTCCGCCTGGCAAGAAGCGCCGGTGGACCGACCAGCAGCTGATCGACGCGGTAGCGAAGTCGAGATCGATCGCTGCTGTGCTGCGGGAACTCGGGCTCAAGCCCGGCGGCGAGGTGTATGTCGCGATCAAGGCGCACATGGACCGGCTCGGGCTCGACCGAAGCCATTTCCTCGGCCAGGGCTGGAACAAGGGGGACTGGTCGGGAAACTGCAAACGCGTCGGAACCCGCTATTCGCTGGACGACCTCTTGGTGCGCGACTCGAGCTACGGCGACACGAGCAGGTTGAAGAAGCGGCTGCTCCAGGAAGGACGATTGCAGAACGTTTGCGCCCTCTGCGGCTTGGCACCCGAATGGCGCGGCAAGACGTTGGTCCTTCGCCTCGACCACATCAACGGCGAGCGCACCGATCACCGCCTCGAGAACCTCCGCCTCCTGTGCCGCAACTGCGACTCGCAGACGGCGACGTTCGCGGGGCGCAACAAGCGGCGCAAGCGGAAGCAGCGCGAGCAGGAGGCGAACGCTCGCAGTTGAGCGAACGTCCTTGCGACGGCCCGCTCAGCCCTGCGCGAGCTTCCGCCGCAAGCTCGCGGCGCAGGTCTGCGCCGTCGCGGCGACCCGGATGCGGCGCCGCCCGCTGAGGACCTCCCCCGTATCCGTGGCCGCCGCACGCTCCAGCGCGGCGAGCGCCTCGGCGGTCGGCTCGCGCAGGAACGACAGGCACAGCACCGCCTGCAGGCGGACCTGCGGCTCGGGGTCCTCCAGCAGCGGGAGGACGTGGGGCACCAGGGCGGCGTCGCCGTAGCGCAGGCCCAGGAGGGCGGCCACCCGCACCCCCGGGGCTTCGTCGGCCAGGGCCTGCAGCAGCGCCGCGCGCGGCCGCGGATCGAGCGAGCCCAGCGCGTCGACCAGCCGGTAGCGAGCCCCGGCGGGCGGGCCGGCGGCGTAGGCGCGCTGCAGCGCCTCGGCCACCTCGGGCCCGCCGCCGCGGAGGGCGGCGGCGGCCCGCCGCGCGACCGATGCCTCGTCTCTCTGCACCAGCGCGACCAGGCGCTCCTCGTCCGCCCGGCGAGCGCTGCCCCTCAAGGTCGCGCGCAGGCGCGCGGCCGCGGCGCCGAGTCCTTCCGAGATGCTGCCCAGCGGGGCTTGCGGGTGATCGGCCGCGGGGGTGCGCTCCAGGGCCTCCAGGGCGGCGTCGCCGCCGATCGACGCCAGCGCGTCGGCCGCGGTGAGGGCGACCCTGTCGTCGGAGTGGCCCAGCAGGTGGGTCAGCGGCTGCACCGCCCGCTGCTCGCGCCGGGCGCCCAGGCCCTGGCAGGCGTCGATCAGCTCCCGGATCCCGGTGCCCGAGTCGTTTACGGTCCGCAGCCAGGCCTCCAGGTCGCCGGCGCGCTGCCGGCTCACGCGCCGCTCCGCCGCCGGGGGCGCTCCACCCGACTCCCCGGGGGCAGCGCCGGCCGCCGCGTGAACTCCTTGGCCTGCGCCCGGGTGAGGCGCATGCGGGCGTTGATCGCCCACCCCGAGCCCTCCAGCAGCGCGCTGAGGTCGCGGCTGCGCAGGGTCAGCCAGGCGTTGATCAGGGTCGGCACCAGCACCGCCAGGAGCGCCACCGCGAGGCCGGTCAGCACCGTGAGCGGCGGGAGGGACCCCAGCGTCTTGACGATGAACGCGAAGGCGGAGCCCAGCGCGGCGATCGCGATGCCCCCGCCCGCGAACAGCCCCGCCGCCAGGGCCGCCCTGGGCGCCGCGCCTTCGGACGCCGGCGCCGAGCCCTCGGGCGCGGGCGCCGCAGCCGCGGGCGCGCGGGCAGCGCTCGCAGCGGGCGCCGCTGCTGCGGGCGCCGCCGGCGCGGGCGCCGCCGCCACGGTCACGGCGCCGGTCCCCGCCTTCTCCAGGGCCTGGGTCCGCTCCCCCGACAGCCCCTCGATGCGGGCCCGCAGGGCGCGGCCCAACCGGACGAAGGGGGCGAGCGCCGCCTCGCGCAGACTGATCGGCCGCTCGATGGCCTGCACCACCCGGGCGTGCCACTCGTACCCCTCGCGGTCGAGGAACAGGCCCCGCTTGCCCACGTCGAGGTTGCCGCGCTCGCCCCAGGTCACGGGCACCGCCACCGTCTCGGTGGGCTCGCCCGCGCGGGTCAGCTCCAGGTACAGGACGAACATGTCGCCGGCGACCGCCTGCTTGGCGTGCTCCGCCCGGTCGCTCACCGGCACCGCCAGGGTGAACCGGCGCCCGTCCATGACCAGGGTGCCGCGCTCGAACAGGGCCTGGGCGTCCACGTCGTACAGGTCGGGGAAGGCGACGAAGCTGCGCAGCAGCCCCACCAGCCCCGCCTGCAGGGCGATGAGCTCCTCGGCCCGGCGCAGGTCCTCGGCGGCGCGCGCCTCGCCGCGGGCGGCGTCGAGGAGCGTCGTCACCGCCTCGCCCCGGGCCGGCTCGAGGTGGCGCCGCAGGGTCTCCACGTCGAGGTCGAGGGCGACCCCGGCGGCCTGCGGCGGCCGCTCGCTCCACCAGGCGGCGTAGGGGGCCAGCGCCTCCTCGAGCCGGGTGAGGGCCGCCCGGTCGAGGCGAGCGTTCGCCAGGGCGTGGCGGCGCAGGATCGCCAGGGCGGGCGCGTGGCGCGGGTTCACCGGCTGATCGAGGTCGAGGACCGCCTCGGGTCGGGGCGCCGCGATGGGCGCCTGCTCCAGGGCCCGCGCCGCCTCGTCGGGGTCCGCCGTCGCGGACGCGGCGCGCACCGCCTCCTCCAGGGCGGCGCTCCCCTGCTGCCCGGGGGTGAGGCGCACCGCCTCCGAGGCGCACAAGAAGGCCCGCAGCGGCTGGCGCACCTGCTGCAGCGCCTCGTACACCTGCCCCGTCGCCTCCTCGAAGGGACGCAGGGCCGGCTCGCGCTCGGCCCGCTCGCGCCAGGCCAGGGTCTCCTTGGCCGCCTGCAGGAACCGCTCCACCGCGTCGGGGGAGACCCCCTTGCTCGGCGCCTGCTCGCCCTCCGCCCGGGCGGCCGCGTACGCGGCGGCGTCGCGCAGCAGGTCCCCCAGGGTGGGGTCCGCGGCGGGCACCAGCACCCCCGCGCCGCGGGCCTCGAGGAGCGAACGCGCCGCCCGCAGGTCGGCTCGGGTCACGGCACCCTCGGAGGTCCGCTGGGTGCGCTCCAGCAGCGCCTGACAGGCGGCGCGCACCCGCTGGGCGTCCGCCGAGTTGGCGTCGAGAGCCGACAGGCGCAGGGTGTCGCGCCCCGCCAGCAGGTCGTCGCGATCGGCCAGGACCGACAGCGTCCAGGAGAGGACCCGGCGCACCTCACCGGCCGTGATCCGCCCGTCGCCGTCCCGGTCGATCGCCGCGAGCAGCGCCGGGTCCGCCGCCAGGGTGGCGGTGGGCGCGGCCAGCGCCGTCCAGTGGGCCTCGTCGAGGTGGAGCACCTGCTCGAGGTCCGCCGCCGTGTCGAGGCGTGGCTGCCGGGCGCGGCCCAGGCGCACGAACACCGGGCGCGTCCTGGCGGTCACGAGGCCTCCGCCGACGCGGCGGGCGCCGGCGCGGACGGGAGCGGCGCGGCGGGC
>JAWLGW010000704.1:0-4325 GCA_041690735.1 Planctomycetota bacterium | reverse complement strand
GGGAGCAGCGCCAGCGCGAGGAGGAGGGGCCGCAGCCCCGGCGACTGGGGGGGGGTGCTGGTACGGACTCTGTGCGCCATGGCTCGTCCCGTCGGGAAGGCCTCGGTCCCCACTTCGACTATGGCAGCGAGGTTCGATCTTGTTTAGGGGGGCGTCCCCACGGCGCAGCCTGCGCTCCTCGCCTGCTCCGCCGGGCGTCCGTGCGCAGGCAGCCCGCCCGCGGGCGCCTCAGTGGTTGTTCCGATCCATCGCTCGGAGCGCCTCCACGAAGCCCCTCCAGCCCAGCAGGCTGCGCCCGGCGATCCCCGCCGCGGTGGCGCCGACGAGGGCGCCCAGGACCTGGGCGCGCACCGCCCCCAGGAGACTCGCCAGGAGCCAGAACCCCACACCGCCGCCGACGATCAGGCCCAGGATGATCAGGAGGAAGTTGAGGGCCGCCGCCCCCGGCACTTCCTCGGAGCGCTCCCCCGCCGCCGCCGCCAGCAGGCCGAACAGCAGGCCGGGCGCCACCCCGATCAAGCCGCCGCCGAACGCCCAGCCGAAGGCCACCCCGGGCCGCAGGGTCTTGGCGGTGATCGCGTAGTCCGTCATGCCCCACAGGGCGCCGATCACGACGAACAGCAGGGTGACGGTCTTGAACGCCTCCAGCCCGGCCGCCTCCTGCTCCCGGGACACGGGGCGCACCGCACGCCCGGGCCGCTCCTCGGCGTCCTCCGCCAGGAAGCTGCGCAGCTCCGCCAGGGCCTCCCCCGACAGCTGCGGCACCGCCCCGGGAGCCTCCTCGCTGCTCTCCTCCAGCGTGACGCCCGCCGGCAGCCGCCGCTCGCACCCCGGCGTCGGGCACCGCTCCAGCTCGCGGCCGCACCCGCGGTGGAGCCGGACCCCGCACCCCGGGCAGGCCACCGTCCGCTCGCCCTCGTCGATCGCGTCCCGGCAGTACGGGCAGATCGCCTCCCCGCGCCGCCCCTCTCCCACCTGAAGCTCCATGCCGCGAGGGTAGCGGAGGCGCTCGCCTCAGGCGACCGCCTCGCCGGCTGGTATCGTCCTCGGCTCCTCCCACCCCGGGTGCTGCATGCCGCCGGTCCATCCCGTCCTGCGCGACCTCCCCGACTACCCGATCGTCCGCGTGGAGCGCGCCAAGCAGGCCCTCCTCGACGCCGGTCGCCGCGTGTTCGACCTCGGCACCGGCGACCCCCTCGAGCCGACGCCGCCCTTCATCCGGGAGGCCCTCCGCGCCGGGCTGGCCGACGTGTGCCGCTATCCCACCCCGCGCGGGACGGCTGCCCTGCGCCAGGCGGCCGCGGGCTACCTCGAGCGCCGGTTCGGCGTCCGCCTCGACCCCGACACGCAGGTGATCTCCAGCCGCGGCAGCAAGGAGGCGATCTTCCACCTGCCGTTCGCCTTCCTCGACCTGCCCGCTGGCAAGGACACCGTCGTCCACCCGACGCCCGGCTACACGGTCTACGCCTCGGGCACCCGCTTCGCCGGCGGACGCGACGTAGCGGTGGCCCTGCGCCCCGAGAACGAGTTCCTGATCGACCCCGGCGCCCTGCCCGGCGAGGTGCTCGACCGCCTGGCGATCCTGTGGGTGAACCACCCCCACAACCCCTCGGGCGCCCTGGCGCCCCCGGAGTACCTGGCCCGGCTGGCCGCCTTCGCCGCCGAGCGCGACGTGGTCGTGTGCTCGGACGAGTGCTACGTCGACGTGTGGGCCAGCGAGCGGCCGCAGTCGCTGCTGCAGCACGGTGTCAAGAACGTGCTCGCCCTCCACTCCTGCTCCAAGCGCTCGGGCATGACCGGCTACCGCGCCGGCTTCATGGCGGGCGACGCCGAGCTGATCGCGACCCTGTCCCGGCTGCGCCCCAACCTCGGCGTGGCGGGCCCGGCCTTCGTGGAGGCGGCCGCGGCGGCCGCCTGGTCGGACGACGCCCACGTGGAGGAGCGCCGGCAGCGGTTCGCCGCCAAGCGGGCCCTGTTCACCGCCTTCTTCGCCGAGGTGGGCGTCGAGACCACCGGCGGCGACGGCACCTTCTTCCTGTGGTTTCGCGTCCCGGGCGGCGACGCCGAGGCCTACTGCCGGCGCCTGCTGGAGGCGGAGGCGATCGTCACGATCCCCGGACCCTACCTCGGGCCGGGCGGAGAGGGCTTCGCGCGGGTGGCCCTCGTCCCCTCGCTCGCCGAGTGCGAGCAGGCGATCGAACGCTGGCGGGCCTTCGCGGAGATCAACGGGGAATCATTCGGGTGCAGCTGAGCCCAATGACAAGCACGCATGGCTGTGGGGCTGGCGCTCTTCTCACGTGCCCGTGCCCGTGTCCGTGCCCGCAAAGCCTTCGGGCACGGGCACGGGCACGGGCACGGGCACGAAGGTCTGTCATTCCATCTGCACCCGAATCATTCCCCTTCCCAGTTCACGTTCACATTCACTGCTCCTGCCTCTACTCCGCCTGCACCTTCCAGCGCTTCGTCGCCTCGTCGTACACGAAAGGCAGCTGGCGCTCGCTCGTCTCCTCACCGATCAAGCGCACCCCGAACACCACCTTGCCGGGCTCGGGCTCGGTCCGGCTGACCATCTCCGCGCGCGTGAACTGCGGGACCGGCTGCTTCAGCGCCGCCTCGCGGTCTCGGTGCAGGGTCGCCACCACCGCCGGCTCGCCGTGGCGCCAGGCGGCGAGGAGGCTGCGCAGGGCGGCGTTGGCCGTCGAGAGGTCCAGGGCGCCCGCGAAGGCCTCGATCGCCCGCAGCGTCCCCGCTACCCGGGTGGCCGCCGCCGCGAGGTCGAGGTCGGCGGCCCGGCGGAAGCGGTGCACGTAGCCGACTCCCTCGGGGCCGAGGGTGGACAGCTGCGCCAGCGCGCCCCGCTGCTCCTCGGGCTCGTCCCCCGCCAGCTGCTTCAGCAGCAGCTCGGTGCGCTCGAGCTGGGTCATGTGGTGGAGCACGTGGCGCCAGTTGGCGGCGAAGATCGCCGCGGGGTCGAGCTCCTCGGGGTCCTCGGTCAGCACGATCCCCGCCAGGCCGTGCTCGACGAAGGTCGCGCCGTCGGAGGCGCGCCCGGCGATCCCGACCTCGAGCTGAGGGAAGTCCTGCCGGAGCCGCCCCACCAGCTTCTGCATGTAGGTGTCGTGCGACAGCGAGCGCGCGAACAGCTCCCAGAAGATCACGGGGGCCGGCGGCAGGTCGCGCAGCTGCAGCCAGTCCTTGAACTTGCTCGTGAAGGCCACCTCGAGGTCGGTCAGGTAGACCAGCTGGTGCGGGGTCGACAGCAGCTGCAGGATCTCCCGCGCCCCCTCCACCACCTCGATCTTCTCGTTGGCCGTGCCGCGGAACATCTTGAGGTTGGTCGCCTTCGACACGGTCTCGTCGAGCTGCACCAGCACGATCGAGCGGTCCGCCGGGGGGGCGGCGACCCGGATCCGGGCGGGCAGGGCCACGTAGTCGGACCCGCGGCGGATCCGGGCCTCCACGAGGTACTGGCCCGGCGCCTCGACCGGCCACTCGATCGTCGCGAACCCGTTGCCGTCGGTCCGGCCCGAGCCTAGGTACTTGGCCGGGTCGAGGTCCTCCCCGTCGCGCGTCACCAGGAAGTAGTCCAGGGACTCGCCCTTCACGTCGGGGTTGATCCCCATGACCCCCTTGCGCTCGAGCTTCGCCCGCAGCGAGACCGTCCGCCCCGGCGGCGTGAGCAGGTCGTAGCCCGTGAGCGAGGCCTCGGTGGCCGCCGCGGCGGTCCCCAGCGGGGCCAGCGTGAACGCGAGCAGCAGCGGCCCCAGGAGCGCTCGGCTGGAACGTCGGGTCATGAGCGTTGGACCTCCTCGCATCACCAGTTGAAGCCGCAGGCGCCGCACACCCGCGCGCAGCTGTCGATATGGTTGCGCTCCTCGTTCCAGCAGGACGGGCACACGTGGTCGGGCATGTAGACCTCCCCCGCGGTGCCGTCGCGCCACACCACCGTGAAGCGCGAGCGCATGGACAGGACGCCCAGGTGGTCCCACCCGCCGCGGCTCGCCGCGGGCGTGCCCGGCGCCGCCGCGGCCCGCGGGTCGCCCTCCTGAGGGCCGCAGCTGCAAGCCGGCGGCTCGGCGGCCGGCGGCGCTTCGGGGGGGAGGGGCCGCGCCGGCGCGGCGTCGGCGCCGGGCGCCCCCGGACGCAGCACCCCCAGCGGCTCCTCCAGCCCCTCGCTGGGGCGGGCCGAGCTCACCCACAGCTCGGTCCCGGCCGCGGCGAGCAACCCCTTGAGCCGGTCGAGGGTCCCCTCGCGGTCCAGCCGCGCCAGCTCGGCGGCGACCTCTTCGTTGATCCGGTAGAAGCTGCTGGGATCGGGCCGTTGC
>JAWLGW010000703.1:0-4334 GCA_041690735.1 Planctomycetota bacterium | reverse complement strand
CGGCGACCATGGCGGTGGGCGTGGCGAGCACCCGCGCCGCGCCGCAGGCCACCACCAGCGCCGCGATGAACCGGGCCTGATCGCGGGTGAAGAACAGGATCAAGAAGGCCAGCATGAGGACCAGCGGCAGGTACCAGGCGACGTAGCGGTCGATCACCCGCGCCACCGGCGGGCGCGATGCCTCGGCCTTGAGGATCAGCTCCTTGACCCGCCCCAGGGTGGTCTCAGGCCCCGCCCGGCTGACCTCGACCTCCAGGGCCCCGGTCAGGTTGATCGTGCCCGCGAACACCTCCGCCCCCGGTCCCTTCTCGGCCGGGAGCGACTCGCCGGTGATGCTCGCCTCGTCGAGGGTGGACTGCCCCGCGCGCACGAGCCCGTCCGCGGGCACGTTCTCGCCTGGACGGACCCGCACCACCTCGCGCGGCCGCAGCGCCGTGGCCTCGACCTCGACCTCACGCCCGTCCGCCTCGAGACGCCGGGCGGCGGTGGGGGTGAGGCGGATCAGCGACTCGATCGCCACCCGGGCGCCGAGCGCGGTGCGCCGCTCCACGAGCTCGCCCAGCAGCGCGAAGAAGGCCACCACCCCCGCGGTCTGGTAGGACTCGAAGGCGATCGCCGCCACCACCGCCAGCGCGATCAGCTCGTCGAGGTCGAGGCGATCGTTCACCAGGTTGCGGACCGCCCGCGCCACGATCGGCGCGGCCAGGATCAGCGCCCCCAGGGCGGTCGCCAGCTGAGCCACCTCGGGGCGATACAGCCCGAACGCCTCCGCCAGCCACCCGTCGAGCAGCAGCGCTCCCCCGCCCAGCGTGATCGCCAGCCGGGCCACCACCCTGCGGTCGGCGCCCGTGCCCGCGCTCGTGCCCGTGCCCGTGCCCGTGCTCGTGCCCGTGCCCGTGCTCGTGCCCGTACCACCCGCACCCGTCAGCGCCGCGGCGTCGCTCATCGCCCGCCCCCCAGCGCCTCGCGGGCCGCATCGGCGCGAGCGGCCGAGGCGTCGCGCTCCAGCCGGATCCGCAGCTCGCCTTCGCCCACCAGGAACACCTCGCCCCCCTCGCGCAGGGCCTCGCCCAGGGCCTCGGCCAGCATCTGCTCCCTCAGCGCCCGCCGGTCGCGCTTCGCCAGCGCCACCAGCCGCTTGGCGTCCGCGGCCGCGGTCGCCAGGTGCTCCGCCGCGTCGGCGCGCGCGCGGGCGACGATCCGCGCCGCCTCGCCGTGGGCCCGGCTCTCGATCCGGCTGGCCGCGGCCTGCGCCTCGGACAGGAGGCGGTCCGCCTGCTGGGAGGCCTGCGCCACCTCGTCGAAGGCGGCGCGCACCGGCGGCGCCGGCGCCAGGTCGCGCTCGCCGTCGATCCCCTGCACCTCGAGCCCGGCCTCCGCCTCGTCGAGGGACCGCTGCAAGGTCCGCTTCACCGCCTCGCGGAAGGCGCTCCTCCCCGTCAGCAGCGCCTGCACCGATCGGCCGGCGGCGACCTCGACCACCGCGTCCTCGAGCAGCACGTCGAGGAGGGCGGCCGGGTCGGCGGCGGTGGTGAGGGTGCGGTGGAAGGGCGCCTGGGGGACGACCCGCGCGGCCAGGGTGGTGTGGAGGAGGTTGGCGTCGCCCGTGAGCAGGTACCCGTCGCGCCGCGGGTCCAGGCCGCCCTGCCGCTTGGGCCCCTCGAGCTCCAGCCCTTCCCGGGCCAGGTCGAAGGTGTCGAGGGTGCGTGAGGTCGTGCGCCGCTCCACCTGCACCGGCTCGTCGACGACCGGCCAGCCCCAGTGCAGCCCCGGCTGGCGCGGCGTCTCGTCGAGGACGCCCAGGCGCCGCACGAAGGCCACCTCGTGCGAGGAGACCGTGAACAGCCCCGAGGCCAGGAACAGCGCCACCAGCACGACCATGATCCCCTTGAGGAGGCCGAAGGCCAGCCCCACCGCCTCCTCGAGGGCGACCGTCCCCAGCTCTTCGCGGTCGCCGGTCACTCGCCCGCGTCCTTGGTCGCCGAGGCGGCCTCACCGCGCGGCCGCAGCAGGTCGAAGGGCATGTCGTCGGTGTCGAAGATCAGCGTCGCCCCCGGCTGCCCCTGCTTCTTCTCGAGCAGCCGCTTGAGGGCGTCGTGCTTCTTGAGCCAGATCGCCAGGTCGGGGTCGCTCGCCATGACCTCGTAGTGCGGGCGCGCCTCGTCCTCGGCCTGGGTGAGGATCTCGCGCGCCGCCGCCCGGGCGCGGGTCAGCAGCTCGTCGCGCCGCTGCTGGGCCTCGGTCTTGATCCGCTCCGCCTCACGCCGGCCGCGCTCGAGGATCTCGGTGGCGCGCTTGCGCCGGTCCTCCTCCATGCGCTCGAACACCGCCACGGTCGCCTGCTCGGGGAGGCCCAGCCGGCGGATGCCGGCGCGGGTGACCTCGATCCCCAGCTCGCTCGCCTCCGCCTGCACCCCGGCGAGGATCCGCCCCTCCACCGCCTCGAAGGCGAGCTGCTCCCGGTCGGCCGCCACCAGCTGACCGAGCTCCACCCCCCCGATCGCCGCCGCCTGGTGGTTGCGGAGCAGCTTCACCAGCAGGCGCTCGCCGGCCGCGGGGTCGCCCACCCGCTCCAGGAACGTCTTGGCCGAGGCCACCCGCCACAGCAGGAAGGTGCCCACCAGGACGGCGCGGTCGTCGCGGGTGATCAGCTCCTCGAAGGGCGCCTTGAGCACGCGCAGGCGACGGTCGAAGGTGCGCACGGTCTGGATCGGGGCCGGCCACTTCAGGCCCAGCCCCTGCTCGGCGTTCTCGCGGGTCGGCTTGCCGAAGGTGAGCACCACCGCCACCTCGGTGTCGCGCACCGTATAGACGGTCATGCGCAGCAGGAGCACCACGGCGACCGCGGTGGCCACGACCAGCGTCAGGCGGTTGTTCTTCATCGCTTCTCCAGCTCCGTCTGACAGCGGGGGCACCGGTCCCAGCTCGGGTCGAGGGGCGCCTCGCAGGTCGGGCACAGGGCGGGCGGCTGCTCCTGCCCCAGGCCGATCTCCTCCACGTTGACCTTCTCTTGCAGGTCGAGGTCGGTCGTCACCGCCCCCGCCCGCCCGAGGACGACCAGGCGCCCGCCGGCCGCCCCGGCGACCAGCGCGTCCAGGAGGCGGGTGGTGCGGAACAGACCGGGCGCGGTGCGGTCGAGGGCGCGCAGGGCCGCGAAGCGGGCCGCGTCCGCCTCGGCGAGGGCCACCCGCTCGGCGGCGCCCGAGCGCGCCTCGGCGACCGCCCGCAGCGCCTCGGTCGCGGCCCGATCGACCGTGCGCAGCGCCTCGACCTCGGCTGCCAGGCGCAGCGCCTCCCGGCGCTCGAGGGCCACGCTCACCGCCTCGAAGGCCTCCCCGACCTCGATCGGCGGGTGGAGGTCGGTGAGCGAGGCGCTGCGGACCTTCACCCCCAGGCCCAGCTGGGCGGCGTGGGCCTGCAGCGCCGCGCGCAGGCGGTCGGCGTGCTGGCCTCGCTCCCGCATGAGGACGTCGAGGTCCTCGCCCCCGAACAGCGAGCACAGCTCCCGCTCGGCGAGGACCTCGAGCAAGGCCTCCGGGTCGGCGACGCCGCCCACGAACGCCGGCACGTCTTCGATCCGGTAATGCACGCTGGCGGACGCCGACAGCAGGTTCACCGGCGTGACGCGATCCTCGCCGCGCTCCCGGCGAGCGATCAGCACCAGGTTGCGGTCGTCCTCGCCCGCGTGGTCGACGTGGCCGCCCTCGGTCCACAGCACGCTCTCCTCGCGGCTGCCGCGCCGGTCGTCCTCGTCCTCCACGTGACCGCCGGTCGTCACGCTGTGCACGCGGGTGGCCGGCACCCGCTGCACCTCGTCCAAGGGCCAGGGGAGCTTGAGGTGCAGGCCCGGGGCGAGGACCCCCGGCCGCGTGGCGCCGAGGCGCCGCACGACGGCCACCTCGTGCGGCCCGACGGTCACCAGCGCCGAGAGGGCCCACAAGGCCATGACCGTGAAGGCGGCCAGCGGCACGACCCACCGCTCGGCGAACCGGTACATCCAGGTCTGCGAGAGCGAGAACCCGAACTGGTAGTCGACCGCCCGCGCGATCGAGCGCGCCACGTCGCTGGGCGCGCTCACCAGCCCCAGCAGTCGGCTGTCGTAGGGCGGACGCGGCCGCTCGTCGCGGCGGCGGGGCCGATACAGCTCGAGCACCACCAGCAACGCCGCCTCGAGGCCGAGCAGCCCCTCGAGCGCGACCAGCGCGTAGCCCAGGAGGTCGACCCGCTCGAGGCCCCAGGCGTCTCGAGCGGCGAGCGACAGGGCCGCGAGGAAGCCCACCAGCGCCCCCGAGGCGGCGCGGCGGGGGGCGGCGCCCCCCCCCGGCCCCCGGGCC
>JAWLGW010000702.1:0-4345 GCA_041690735.1 Planctomycetota bacterium | reverse complement strand
GGTCGGCGAGCGTCTCGTCGAGCAGGACGTCGAGGGCGGCGGTCGACACGGCGGCGGCCACCGGGTTGCCGCCGTAGGTCGAGCCGTGCGACCCGTGGGTGAACACGTTCATGACCTCGTCGTCGCCCAGCACCGCGCTCACCGGATACAGGCCGCCCGAGAGGGCCTTGCCCAGGATCATGAGGTCGGGGCGGGTGCCGGAGTGCTGCCAGGCGAACATCTTCCCGGTGCGACCCAGGCCCGTCTGGACCTCGTCGAGGCACAGGAGGACGTTCTTGGCCTTCGTCACCGCGCGCACGCGCGGCAGGTAGTCGTCGGGCGGGATGATCACCCCCGCCTCGCCCTGGATCGGCTCGATGAGGACGCCGCAGGTGTCGTCGGTGATGGCCGCCTCGAGGGCGGCGGCGTCCCCGTAGGGGACGTGGACGAACCCGAGCGGGAAGGGCCCGAAGTCGTCGCTGGCGGTGGGGTCGGTGGAGAAGCCCACGATGGTGGTGGTCCGCCCGTGGAAGTTCCCCTCGGCGACGATGACCTCGGCCTTGCCGGGGAGGATGTTCTTCTTGCGGTAGCCCCACCGGCGCATGGTCTTGATCGCGGTCTCGACGCCCTCGGCGCCGGTGTTCATGGGGAGCGCCTTGTCGTAGCCGCACAGGGTGGTGAGCTTCTCCAGCCAGTCGCCCATGACGTCGTTGTGGAAGGCGCGCGAGGTCAGGGCCAGGCGGCCCGCCTGCTCGTGCATGGCCTTCACGATCCGGGGGTGGCAGTGGCCCTGGTTGACCGCCGAGTAGGCGCTCAACATGTCGAAGTACCGCCGCCCCTCCACGTCCCACACGAAGCAGCCCTCGCCGCGGGTCAGCACGACGTCGAGGGGGTGGTAGTTGGGGGCGCACACCCGCTCGACCTGCGTGATGTAGTCCGCCGAGCTGCGCTTGATCGCCATACCCACTTGGTTCCTCCGTTCCCTGGGAGCTCAGGCTAACGCTACCGCGCGCCTCCGACGGCGTTCGGTCTCCGCGACAGGCGTCGAACCCTCGACGCCCCGGCGCGTTCCCGAGCCCCTGCGGGAGCTCCCTGGCCTGCCAGCTTACCGACTTAGGGCGACTTTCCGCGCGGAATGGCCTTCGCGTTCCGGCCTGCTGGAACGAAGGAGGTGCCCCATGAGCGCCTGGATCCAGACTCGCAGCCGCGCCGTCCTCACGACCGCCTGCCGGGTGGCCCTGTTCGGGCTCCTGGGCCTCACCCTGGGGGTGGCCCGGTGATCGCCCTCAGCGCCGCGGCCGGCCGGGCCGCCTGGGACCACCTCGCCAGCCTCGGCGACGGCGTCCTCGACACCGCCCTGGGGGTGGTGGGGGTGGTGGGGGTCCTGAGCGTCGCCGCCGCCTGCGGCCTGGCGGGCAAGCGGCGCCGGTAAGAACGAACACCCCTGGCTCGTGCCCTTGCCCTCGCTTGGCTGAGACGAGGCGTCGCCGCCGCGGCGTCTTTGGGCGCCGGGCGAGGGCAAGGGGGAGGCCAAGAACAGAGAAGATGAACATGAACTGGGAATGAGGAATGAGGCGGTCGCCACGAGCCGAGGCTTCTGAGGTCGTCGTTTCGCCGCGACCTCATTCCCAGCGCTCGGTTCATGTTCATATTCCCTGTTCTGTTTGCTTTGCCTCCTCAAAGCACCTTCTCCAGGAAGGCCTTCGTCCGCGGGTGCTCCGGCGCGTCGAACAGCTTGCTCGGCTCGGCCACCTCGACCACCGCGCCCCGGTCCATGAACACCACCCGGCTGGCGACCTCGCGGGCGAAGCCCATCTCGTGGGTCACCACGACCATGGTGATCTCGCTGGCCAGCGACCTCATGACGTCGAGGACCTCGCCGACCATCTCGGGGTCGAGGGCCGACGTCGGCTCGTCGAACAGCATCAGGCGCGGGCGCATGGCGAGGGCCCGGGCGATCGCCACCCGCTGCTTCTGACCGCCCGACAGCTCGTCGGGCCGGGCCTGCGCCTTGTCGGCGATCCCCACCCGCTTCAAGAGGGCCAGGGCCTGCTCCTGCGCGCTGCCGGCCTCGGCGCGGCGCACCAGCCGGGGCGCCAGGGTCAGGTTCTCGAGCACGGTCAGGTGCGGGAACAGGTTGAAGTGCTGGAACACCATGCCGACCTCCGCCCGCAGGAGGTCCATGTCGGTCTCCTCGTCGAGGATGTCGACGGCCAGCACCCGCAGGGTGCCCTGCTCGGGGTGCTCCAGGCCGTTGATCGACCGCAGCGCCGTCGACTTGCCCGAGCCGGAGGGGCCGATCAGGCACACGATCTCGCCCTCGCGCACCTCGAGGTCGAACCCGCTCAGAGCCTTGATCCCCCCGGGGAAGGTCTTGGTGAGGCCCTTCGCCTCGACCAGCAGCTCGCCCGCAGGCTGGCTCACCGGATCTCGTCCCGCTGGTGGGCGACCCCCAGCTTGCGCTCCAGCAGGCGGACGCCGAAGGACAGGATCACGTTGATCGCCAGGTACAGGACCGCGGCGGTGATCCACACCTCGAAGGTCAGGAAGGCCCGCCCCTGCACGTCCTGGGCCCGCTTGGTCAGCTCCTCCAGGCCGATCACCGAGGCCAGCGAGCTGTCCTTGACCAGCGCTATGAACTCCGAGGCCAGGGGCGGCAGCACCCGGCGGATCGCCTGGGGGAGGATCACCACCCGCAGGGCCTGGACGTGCGAGAGGCCCAGCGAGCGGGCGGCCTCCATCTGGCCGGGGTCGATGCTCTGGATCCCCGCCCGCACGATCTCGGCGATGTAGCTGGCGGTGAAGCAGGACAGGGCCGCCACCGCGGCGCCGAAGCTCTCCAGCGCGAACACCTTGCCCAGCACGAAGTACCAGATCATGACCTGGACCAGCAGGGGCGTGCCCCGGACGACCTCCACGTACAGGAAGCCGAACCCGCGGGCGACCGGGTCGCGAGCGATCCGGCACAGGCCGAGGGCGACCCCCAGGGGCAGCGCCAGGCACAGGCTGAGGGCGGCCACCTGCAGGGTGAAGCCCAGGCCGCGCACCAGCAGCCACCACCAGTCGTCGCGGAAGAAGCGGCCCCAGTCCCAGGCGTAGCGCAGGTCCGCCGCGCCGGCCGTGACCACGGCCACGACGGCGGTGGCGCAGGCGGCGTACACCGCCGCCCGGAGCAGGTTCCGCCGGGTGGAGCGCTTCACTCGCTACTGCGGGTCGTCGCCGGCGGTGGCGGCGGCCGCCGCGGGCTCGGCGGGCGCGGCGACCACCTCGGCGGCCTCGCCGAAGTAGCGGGCCTTGAGCTTCGCCAGCTCGCCGCTCGCCTCCAGCTTGGCGAGGGTCGCGTCGATCGCCGCCTTGAGGTCGAGGCTGTCCTTGCGGACCGCGGCGCCGATCGGCTCGGTGGTGAAGGGCTGCCAGATCCCCTCCAGGCGGTCGGGGGCCTTCTCCTTCACGTACTGCATGAGGTAGGGGTGGTCGAACACCACCGCGTCCGCCTTCTCCTGCATGACCGCCAGGCAGGCGGCGTCGGTCTTGGGGAACCGCAGCAGGGTCGCCTGGGGGCAGGTGCGGCGGATCGCGATCTCGCCGGTGGTGCTCTCCTGCACGGCGACGGTCATGCCCTCGGCGTCGAGGTCCTCCCAGCTGGTGATCCGGGCGTCCCCCTTGCGCTTGACCACCACCTGCCCGATCCAGAAGTAGGGCTCGGAGAAGGCGACCGCCTGCTGCCGGTCCTCGGTGATCGACATGCCCGAGAAGATCGCGTCGCACTTGCCGGTGCGCAGTTCGCCTATGATCCCGTTCCAGGCGACGTTGCGCAGCTCCAGCGCGACGCCCAGCTCCTCGGCGACCGCCGTGGCGAGGTCCACGTCGAACCCGGTGATCGAGCCGTCCTGCTCGATCACCTCGAAGGGGACGTAGCCGGCGTCGGTGGCCACGATCAGCTTGCCGCGCTGCTTGATGGCCTCGACGGTGGACGCGCCGCCGCCCTCGCCGCCCTGGGGCGGCGGGCAGCCGGTGAGCAGCAGCGCGGCGAGGGCGAGGGCGAGGGCGCGATCCATGGCAGCGTCTCCTAGACCAGCAAGCCGGCCACGGTGGCGGTCAGCAGGGCGGCGATGGTGCCGGCGACCATGGCCCGCAGGCCGAGGCGGGCCAGGTCGCCCTTGCGCTCGGGGGCGATCCCGCCGATCCCGCCGATCTGAATGGCGATCGAGCTGAAGTTGGCGAACCCGCACAGGGCGTAGGTGGCGATGATCACCGAGCGGGGGTGCTTGAGCGAGTCGCCCGCCAGCATGCCCGACAGGTCGAGGTACGCCACGAACTCGTTGGCGACGGTCTTGGTGCCGATCAACTGCCCGACCAGGCCGGC
>JAWLGW010000701.1:0-4350 GCA_041690735.1 Planctomycetota bacterium | reverse complement strand
GGGCGGCGTCGAAGCCGCGGCGGCCGAACTGGGTGAGGCGGGGGTCGTCGGGGGTGAGGGGCACCTCAGCTCCGCTCGTTGCGGGTGGCGATCACCACCATGTTGTCGTGCTCGCCCAGGCGCAGGTCGTCGCCCGGGTTGAGCCGCATGGCGTAGCCCTCGGCGCGGGGGCCGTCGCGGCCCGCCACCTCGACCCCGATCAGCAGGGCGTCGCGCTCCTGCTTGCAGCGGGCCAGGGCGTCGCTGAAGGGGAGGCCCACGTAGCTGTCGGGCACCGGCCACTTGAGCAAGGTCCCGCCCCGCTTGCCGGTCATGAGCTCGTCGAGGACGTCGGCGATCCCGGTGTGGAGGGCCGCCAGGGCCAGGTGGTGCCCGCCGGCGTCGCTGGTCAGCACCACCTCCTCGATCCCGGCCGCGCGCAGGTGGGGCTCGTTGTCGCGGTTGAGCAGCTCGGCGCAGGTGTAGATCTGGGGGTTCATGCGCTCGACCATGAGGGCGGCGAGGACGGTGCGGGCGTCGCGGTCCTGGTCGCTGCGGGGGATCGTGGTGTCGGCCACGATGATCGCCCGCTTGGCGTGGCGCACGCGCACCAGCTCGAGGGCCTCGGGCTTGGTGTAGTCGCCCTTCACGAAGTACACCCGCCCCCGGCCGGCGTGGAGGGCGACCTCGGGCGGATGCTCGTCGAGGTCCGCCAGGACCACCACCGGGGCGTCCTCCTGGCCGGGGGCCTGGGTCACCTCCTCGATGATCAGGGGCACCAGGCGGTTCCAGCCCAGGATCACCAGGTGGTCGATCAGCTGGTAACGGTCCATGTCGTCGATCTCCAGGCGCCGCTTGAGGCGGTTCACCATCAGCGCGGTCACGATGCCCGTGAACAGGGCGAAGGTCGTGAGCCCGCCGAACATGACGGCCAGCACCACGGCGCGCCCCACCGGCGTGGAGGGGGTGCCGATCATGGGCTCGGTGGCGACCAGGAAGAACAGGGTCGCCCAGAAGCTGTTCTCGAACGTGGCGAGGTCCTCGGGATCGGACCCGCTCGCCGGATCGGGGAGGCGCAGACGCAGGCGCCCGGTCGCCAGCAGCAGGCGGCGAGGCTCGGGGGGGAGGCTGGCCGCGGGGGCGAGGGTCAGATCGGCGGGCAGCTTCGCCCGCACCGCCGCCTCGAAGGCGTCGAGGCGCAGCTGCAGCGCCCGCGGCGTCTCCTCCTCCGCTCCCCCCACCGTGTCCGCCCCGATCGACGGCAGGCCGGGGTCGAACGGCGGCCGCAGCCCCAGCTCCACCTCCAGCTGGGACAGCTCCCGGTCGACGGCGACCACCTCCTGGGCCACCCGCGCCTGGCGCGCCCGGCTCTCGGTGATGAACAGGGTGAAGGTGCCGACCGCCAGGAGCAGGGCCATGATCAGGCCCAGCACCACGTACTCGCCCACCGCCGAGCGGAACAGGGCGGACACGAACCGGACCCGGCGCGACAGGATGATCGCCACCCGGAACACGCGCAGCAGCCGCAGGACCCGCAGGACGCGCAGGCTCTGGGCCCAGGGGACCACCGCCACGATGTCGACCCAGTAGGTGGCGAAGTAACGCAGCTTGCTGGGGGCGACGTAGTACTTGATCGACAGCTCGACCGCGAACAGGGCCGTGATCAGCAGCTGGATCGCCTCGATCGGCCCCTGGTAGGGGTGCTCCTCGGGCAGCATGAGGTGGGCGACGACCAGCGAGACCGAGATCAGGATCAGCGTCACCACGCCCAGGCTGGTGGCCGGGTGGTGAATGAAGGCGCCCAGCTTCTCCTTGAACCTCGGGTCGCGGTCCACGTGAGCCTCTCAGGCCGCGGATTATAGGCCCTCCGCCGCCTCCGACGCGGACCGCCAGGAATCTGCCGCAAGACGGCTGGCGAGTCGGAGCACCTCGCGCGGGTGCGGGTCTTGGCGAGGCGGGGCGGTTGAACCGTCCCGGAGCCTCTTTGGGGGAACGCGCGGGGGGAGGGTGACGCGAAATGCAGCGACAGCCCATTCGTGCCCGTGCCCGTGCCCGTGCCCGTGCCCGAAACCCCGCGGGCACGGGCACGGGCACGCAAGAGAGGTGAGTTCCTCTCTATTGCGACAGCCTCACGGGGCGGAGCCCCCCGCAAACCACACCGGTGGGCGCGCTCCGCGCCCGGCGGTAGACTGCGCGCCCACTCAGCAGGAGGAACCCATGGCGTTCACCTTCGCGGGCCGGACCCTCGACAGGGTCGGCGTGATCGGCTCGGGGCAGATCGGCCCCGACATCGCCCTCCACTTCGCCAAGGTGCTCGCCCCCTACGAGGTGCGGGTGGTGGTCGTCGACATCGACGCCGGCGCCCTCGAGAAGGGGAAGAAGAAGCTGCACAAGAAGGTGGACAAGGGGGTGGAGACCCGCGCCTTCAAGCCGGAGCAGGCCGACCGGATCAAGAGCGGCGTCACCTTCACCAGCTCGTACGCCGAGCTCAAGGGCGCCGGCCTGGTGGTCGAGGCCGCGACCGAGGACGTGGCGGTCAAGGGCAAGATCTTCCAGCAGCTCGAGGGCCTGCTCGACCGCGACGCCCTGCTGCTGTCGAACAGCTCCCACCTGCAGCCCGAGCGGATCTTCGAGCCGCTGCAGCGCAAGGAGCGCACGGCGGTGGTGCACTACTTCTTCCCCGCCGAGCGCAACCGCGCCCTGGAGGTGGTGCCGGGCCCCGCCACCGACCCCGCCGTGAGCGAGTTCCTCATGGCGTTCTACGAGGGGATCGGCAAGGTCCCGGTCAAGGTCGGCAGTCGGTACGGCTACGCGATCGACCCCCTGTTCGAGGGGCTGCTGCAGACCTCGGCCCTGCTGGTGGAGCGCGGCGTCGCCACCAGCAAGCAGGTGGACGCGGTCGCCCAGCGGGCCCTGGGCCTGGGGGTGGGCCCCTTCACCGCCCACAACCTGACCGGCGGCAACCCGATCACCGCCCACGGCCTGGCCGAGCTGCACGAGCAGGTGCACCCCTGGTTCCAGCCCCCCGAGTCGCTGCTGGAGAAGGTGCGCCAGGACGAGCTGTGGGAGGTCCCCGGCCGCGGCGAGGAGGTGGCGGTCCCCCTCGACGTGGAGGAGAAGGTGAGCGACGCCCTGCGGGCCACCTTCTACGGGCTGGTGTGCGAGGTGATCGACTCGGGCATTACCGACGTCGCCGACCTGGAGATGGCGGTCGAGATCGCCCTGGTGATCGACCCGCCCTTCGCCGCCATGAACCGCCTGGGCACCCGCCGCACCCTCGAGCTGGTGCGCGAGCTCGCCGAGCAGCTCCCGGGCTTCCCGGTCGCCACGTGCCTGGTCGAGAAGGGCGAGCGGGACGAGCCCTGGGAGATCCCCTACGTGCTCCGCGACGACCGCGACGGGGTGGCGGTGCTCACGATCCGCCGGCCGCGGGTCCTCAACGCGCTGAACCAGGACGTGTTCGCCGAGCTCGGCGCCCACGCCGAGGCGATCGCCAAGGACCCCTCGGTGGTCGGGGCCGTGATCACGGGCTTTGGCACCAAGGCCTTCGTCTCGGGCGCCGACGTCGGCTTCCTGTCCGAGATCGAGACCCCCGAGCAGGGGCGCGACACGTGCCTCGCCTCGCAGGCGCCGTTGAACGCGATCGAGGCCCTGGAGAAGCCGGTGGTGTGCGCCCTGAACGGCCTCGCCTTCGGCGGCGGCAACGAGCTCGCCATGGCCTGTCACGCCCGCCTGGCCAAGAAGGGCCTCAAGGTGCTGGCGGCCCAGCCCGAGCCCAACCTCGGGATCATTCCCGGCGCCGGCGGCACCCAGCGCCTGCCGCGGCTGGTCGGCTTCGAGCAGTCGGCCCTGCTGCTGCGCACGGGCAAGCCGATCTCGGGGGCCGAGGCGGTCAAGATCGGGCTGGTGCGCGAGGAGGTGGACGGCGACCTGGTGGAGGCGGCGACCGCCCTGGTGCGGAAGGCGGCGGCGGGCGAGGTCCGGCTGGAGAAGGTCCGTCAGGAGCCCCTGGAGGACGTCCCCGCCAGCCTGCCCGAGGTGGACCTCGGCCACCTCAGCCAGGCGGTCGACCGGATCGTTTGCCGGGCGATCCTGGAGGGGGCCAAGAAGCCGCTCTCCGAGGGGCTGCGCCTCGAGGCGGAGCTGTTCGGCGAGGTCGTGAAGCTCGAGGACATGCGGATCGGCCTCGACAACTTCCTCCTCAAGGGCCCCCGCTCCAAGGCGGAGTTCCTGCACAAGTAGCAGCGGTCCGCTGGACGGCGTACGCTGGGTCCATGGTGCGTCCTGAAGCCAAGTCGCCTGGAGGCGACGAGGCGAGCCGTTTTCGACTAGCGGGTGAGAGTCCCGCCGCAGTAAGCGCCGGTGCGCTGC
>JAWLGW010000700.1:0-4356 GCA_041690735.1 Planctomycetota bacterium | reverse complement strand
GCGGCCGCGTTGTCGACCACGAGCCACCGGGGTCTCTCATATCCGGACCGTCTGACGCTCAGACCAGCGCGCGGGAACGCTTCCTCTCCCTGTCCCTATTAAACGGAGGCGCACGAGCATGGATGGTCGCGTCGACCAGCCTCCGAGCCAGAAGACGCTCTCGCGCGACATGATCGTGCACCTCCGTTTAGGACTCCCCCGTTCCGAAGCGCGCTCGTAGAGTGGCCGCCCCGTGACCGACGCCGCCCCACCTGCCCCCTCCCGTCACGCCGCCGCCCCTCTGCGTGGGCTGCTGCGCAAGCTCGGCCACCGGCGCCGCAAGGTGGTGGCCGCCACCGGCGCCTCGATCCTCAACAAGCTGTTCGACCTGGCGCCGCCGGCCCTGATCGGCGCGGCGGTCGACGTGGTGGTGCGCCGCGAGGAGTCGCTGATCGCCGACCTGGGGATCGAGAGCGCCGAGGGGCAGCTCACGGCGCTGGCGGTGGTGACCGTCCTGATCTGGGGCCTGGAGTCGGTGTTCGAGTACCTGTACGCGGTCCTGTGGCGCAACCTCGCCCAGGAGGCCCAGCACGACCTGCGCCTGGAGGCCTACGCGCACATCCACGACCTCGACATGGCCTGGTTCGCGGAGCAGTCGCGGGGCGGGCTCATGGCCGTCCTCAACGACGACGTCAACCAGCTGGAGCGGTTCCTCGACGGGGGGGCCAACGACCTGCTGCAGGTCGGGACCACCGTGGTGGCGGTGGGGCTCACCTTCTTCGCCCTGGCCCCGGGAGTGGCGGTCCTGGCCTTCCTGCCGATCCCGCTCATTCTGTGGGGCTCGTTCCTGTTCCAGGCTCGGATCGCCCCCCGCTACGCCCGGGTCCGCCAGCGGGTGGGGCGCCTCAACGCGGTCCTCGCCAACAACCTGGCCGGGATCGCCACGATCAAGGCCTTCACCGCCGAGGAGCGGGAGGTGGAGCGGGTCCGCGCCGCCAGCGCGGAGTACCAGCAGGCGAACCGGCGGGCGATCGCCCTCAGCTCCGCCTTCTCGCCCCTGATCCGCATGGCGATCGTGATCGGGTTCACCGCCACCCTGGTCTACGGCGGGCACCTCACCCTGCGGGGCGACCTCGCCGTCGGCGCCTACAGCGTGCTGGTGTTCCTCACCCAGCGCCTGCTGTGGCCGCTGACCCGCCTCGGCAGCACCTTCGACCTGTACCAGCGGGCCATGGCCTCCACGGTGCGCGTGCTCGACCTGCTCGACACCCCGGTGGTGACCCGCGACGGGACGGAGCGCCTCGACCCTCGCGAGGTGCGGGGCGAGCTCGCCTTCCGCGAGGTGACCTTCGCCTACCCCGACCGCTCCCCCGCGCTGACGGCCTTCGACCTCGAGGTGCGGGCCGGCGAGACGATCGCCCTGGTGGGACCCACCGGCGCGGGCAAGAGCACCCTGCTGCGCCTGCTGCTCCGGTTCCACGACCCCCAGCAGGGGGCGGTGACCCTCGACGGCCGCGACGTGCGCGACCTCCGCCTGCGCGACCTCCGCCGCTGCGTGGGGTTCGTGAGCCAGCAGGTGTTCCTGTTCCCGGGCACCGTGCGGGAGAACATCGCCTACGGCCGCCCCGACGCCGACCAGGCCGCGGTCGAGGCCGCCGCCCGGGCGGCCGAGGCCCACGAGTTCATAGCGGCCCTCCCCCAGGGGTACGACACCCTCGTCGGCGAGGAGGGCCAGAAGCTCTCGGGCGGACAGCGGCAGCGCCTGTCGATCGCCCGAGCCGTCCTCGAGGACGCGCCCCTCCTGGTCCTCGACGAGGCGACCTCAGCGGTGGACAACGAGACCGAGGCCGCGATCCAGCGCTCCCTCGCCCGCCTGGCCCGCGGCCGGACCACCCTGGTGGTGGCCCACCGCCTGTCCACGATCCGCCACGCCGACCGGATCGTGGTCCTCGACCAGGGGCAGATCACCGAGCAGGGCACCCACGAGGAGCTGCTGGAGCAGGGCGGCGCCTACCGCCGCCTGTGGGACGTCCAGACCGGCGAGGCCGCGCCCACCGAGTAGCCGGGAGCCCCGGTCAGGCGTCCTCGCCGCCGCTCCCCTCCGCCGGGAGCACCTCGTCCAGCGCGCGCACGAGCTGCGGATCGGAGAGCGAGGAGCGCACGAGCAACTCCCCGACCTCGTCGAGCACGTCCTCGCCGGCGAGCTCCAGGCGCGAGACGAAGGGCGCCGCGCCCTCCTCGCCCAACTTCCGCTCAGCACCTCGAGCCCCCGCTCGACCAGCGCCTCGCTGGCGCCGGCGGCGTAGGGCACCAGCGGCACCAGGCCCACGGGCCCCTCGGTCACCAGCCGCTCGGCCTGCAGGTCCGCCCACACCCGCACCACGTCGAACTCGAACAGCAGCCGCCGGCGCCCGCGCACGCTCACCCGGTAGCTGCCGCGGGGGCGCCCCTGCTTGACGCCCCGCGCCAGGCAGATCACGACCGACAGCAGGTTCTTCCGCCGCCGGTGCGCCATGTTCCAGTACTCGAACACCCGCCGCGGCACGTCGGACTTCCAGCTCGCCTGGACCTCGAAGTGCACCGGGTGCGGCTGATCTGAATCCACCGTTTGGTGTGCGGCAGCGGTTAGCAGTTAGCGATTAGCAGTTAGCCCCGCGAGTCGAAGGGGCGGATATCGCTGCCTCCCTCCGGCGCTCCGCGCGCCGAGGGCGGCACGTTACCCCTGGCCCCTGGCACACTCCGAGCTCAGCAGGTCGGTCTTGCCCGGCCCACACCCCGTTGCCTCGCCCCCCTCCACCTGGGAGGCTCGTGCCGACCGCTGCGGCGGGAGGAGGCGGCGGTGAGCCCCTGGCTGGTGGCCTTGCTGGTGGTGATCGGCGTCCTTGCGCTGGTGGCCCTGTACGACGTGGTCCAGACCAAGCACGCGATCCTGCGCAACTTCCCGCTGATCGGGCACCTGCGGTACCTCCTCGAGTCGGTGGGCCCCGAGCTGCGCCAGTACATCGTCACCGACAACGACGAGGAGCGCCCCTTCTCCCGCGACCAGCGCCGGTGGGTGTACGCCTCCTCCAAGCAGCAGAACGAGTACTTCGGGTTCGGCACCGACAACGAGGTGGAGCGGACGCCCGGCTACCTGATCGTTCGCCACGCCGCCCTCCCCCTCCCCGACCCCCACAAGGGCGACCCCAGCTACGACCCCCAGCACCGCCTCCCCTGCGCCAAGGTCCTGGGCGGCGCTCGCCAGCGCCGCTACGCCTTCCGCCCCGCCTCAGTCGTCAACGTGTCGGCCATGAGCTTCGGCTCCCTCAGCGCCCGGGCGATCGAGGCGATCAACGAGGGGTGCGAGCTGGCCGGCTGCCTGCACAACACCGGCGAGGGGGGCGTCTCGCCCTACCACCAGCGCGGCGGCGACTTGATCTACCAGATCGGCACCGGCTACTTCGGCTGCCGCGACGCTCACGGCAACCTGTGCCTCGACCGCCTGGCCGACACCGCGAGCTCCTCCCAGGTGCGGGCGATCGAGCTCAAGCTCTCCCAGGGCGCCAAGCCCGGCCTGGGCGGCCTCCTCCCCGGGGCCAAGGTCACCCCCGAGATCGCCAAGATCCGCGGCATTCCGGTGGGCAAGGACTGCTTCAGCCCCTCGGCCCACACCGCCTTCCGCAGCGCAGACGAGCTCCTCGACCTGGTGGAGACGATCGCCGACCGCACCGGCCTCCCGGTGGGGATCAAGTCCGCCGTGGGCCAGCTCGACTTCTGGACCGAGCTCGCCGACCACATGGCCAAGGACCCCGGCCGCGGCCTCGACTACATAGCGATCGACGGCGGCGAGGGCGGCACCGGCGCCGCGCCCCTCGCCTTCTCCGACCACGTGGCCCTCCCCTTCAAGCTCGGCTTCACCCGCGTCTACGCCCTGTTCGCCGAGCGCGACCTCACCGACCGCCTCCTGTTCGCCGGCGCGGGCAAGCTCGGCTTCCCCGAGAGCGCCCTCCTCGCCATGGCCCTCGGCTGCGACCTCGTCATGGTGGCCCGCGAGGCCATGCTGGCGATCGGCTGCATTCAGGCCCAGGCTTGCCACACCGGCCACTGCCCCGCCGGCGTCGCCACCCAGAACCGCTGGCTCATGCGCGGCCTCGACCCCACCCACAAGGCCGCCCGCCTGGCCAACTACATGGTCACCCTCCGCAAGGAGCTCGCCCGCCTGTCCCGCGCCTGCGGCGTCCCTCACCCGGCCTTCCTCCCGGCGGACCGGATCGAGCTCCTCGACGGCCACTTCGGCTCCAAGACGGCGGCGGAGACGTTCGGCTACGCGCCAGGGTGGGGGCGGCCGTCCCCGGCGCAGCTCGAGGAGCTGCAGAAGGCCATGGCGGACCTGCCGCT
>JAWLGW010000699.1:0-4357 GCA_041690735.1 Planctomycetota bacterium | reverse complement strand
TGCGGGAGGCGCGCAATGGTAGCGCCGCGACGCGGTCCGGCCAAGAAGATCAATGACCCAAGAACAAAGGGGTTACGAGGCAATTCCCAACTCCGGACGCCATGAGAGATATCCGTCACCGAAGATTGGGAGCGGCGCCCGAACTCCCTGAAAAGCACCTGAATACGCCGCGTCAGCGATGCCAGGTCGGCTCGCCATCGCCGCTCGCGAGCGCGCCCCGCGATAATGGATCTAGGCGTCGGAATACTCGCTGGCCGGCACCCGTTTCATGGCCGCACCGACAGGAGAGAGAGGTTCCCGTGCAGCGACCGATCTTGGCCGCTCTGGTCGCCGCGACGCTGACCGCCTGCGACCATCACCCCGACCACCCTCACCACGAGCACGCGGAGCACGCGCCCGCGGGAGCCGACCCCGCCGCCGTCCTCGCCGCCGAGCACGAGGTGGTGGGGTGGGTGGTCGAGGCCGCCGAGCAGGAGGCGCGCGAGATCGAGAGCTCGAAGCAGGTCGACCCCGAGCGCGTGGGCGACATGATCGAGTTCTTCACCGGCTTCACCGACGCCTGCCACCACGCCAAGGAGGAGCACCACCTGTTCCCGGCCCTGCGCGACCGCGATCCCCAGGCCGCCGTCCTGGTGGAGCGGCTCGCGGCGCAGCACCTCGAGGGGCGGGCTCGCCTGGCCCGCCTGCGCGAGGCGCTGACGGCGGCCGCCGCTGGCGACGCGGAGGCGGCTCCGCGCGTGGCGGAGGCGCTCGCCGAGCACGCGCGCGCGCTGCGGGCGCACCTCGACCTCGAGGAAGCACAGCTGCTGCCCGCGATCGCGCACCTCGACCCCGAGGCGCAGGCCGAGGTCGCCGCCGCCTTCGAGCGCGTGGAGCGCGAAGAGACGGGCGCCGGCGTCCACGAGCGCTACCACACCCTGGCCCTGCGGCTGTCTGGCCGCAGCCACGCGCACTGAGGCGCACCGCACCATGAGCGACGCCGCCGCGACCTCCTCTCTCAGGCGCCTGCTCCGGCCCGGCCGGCTCGCGCTCGTTGCGCTGCTCCTCGCCGGCGGCGCGGCGGCCGCGTGGTCGCAGCTGCGACCGGTCCCGGTGCGCCTGGTGCCGGTCGAGCGGCGCGCCCTGACCGCCGAGGTCATGGGGACCGGGACGCTCGAGGCCCGCGTGGAGGCGTCGGTCGGCAGCAAGGTGGCGGGCCGCATCACCGAGGTCACGGTGGATCAGGGCGACCGGGTGGAGGCGAGGCAGGTGCTCGTGCGCCTCGATGACGCCGACATACGGCGCGAGGTGGAGGTGCGGCGCGCCGACGTGGCCGCCGCGGCGGCCGCGGTGGAGCGCGCTCGGGCGGACCTGGGGCGCGCCGAGGCGGTGCTCGGCGCCGCGCAGCGCGAGCACGAGCGGGTGAGCGACCTGCTCCGCAAGCGGGTCCTCTCCCAGATCGAGGCGGACCAGGCCCTGGACGCGCTGCGGGTGGCCGAGGCCGCCGCCGCTGCCGCCCGCAGCGGGGTGGTCGAGGCGGAGCGGCGCCACGTCGCCAGCGAGCAGGCGCAGGAGGGCGCGGAGGCGCGGCTGGCCGAGACCGTGATCCGCGCGCCCTGGAGCGGGCTGGTCGTCCGCCGCGACCGCGACCCCGGCGACGTGGTCGTGCCGGGGAGCCCGATCCTGGCGCTGATCTCCACCGACGAGCTGTGGGTGCGGGCCTGGGTCGACGAGACGGAGATGGGGCGCCTGGCGGTCGGTCAGCCGGCGCGAGTGGTGTTCCGCTCCGACCCCGAGGGTGTGTATCCGGGGGAGGTGGCCCGCCTGGGCCGCGAGGTCGACCGCGAGACCCGCGAGTTCGTGGTCGACGTGCGGGTAGGGCAGCTCCCCGGCAACTGGGCGGTCGGCCAGCGGGCCGAGGCGTTCGTCGCCGTGGCCCGGACCGAGGCGGCCGTCGCGGCGCCGGCTCGGCTGGTGGTGCGGCGCTCGGGTGAGGCCGGGCTGTTCGTCCACCAGGAGGGACGGGCCCGCTGGCGCCCGGTCACCCTCGGCCTGCGTGGGCGGGAGTGGGTCGAGGTCAGCGAAGGGCTCGCGGAGGGCGAGGCCCTGGTGGAGCCGGTCGCGGGGACGCTGCGCGACGGCCGGCGGGTCGCCGCCCCGTGATGAACCTCGCCGTCCGGGACGTGCGCCACAACCTCGGCCGGTTCGGGCTCACCTGCCTGGGGGTGGGCATGCTGCTCATGATCGTCATGGGCATGGGCGGGATCTACCGGGGGATCATCGAGGACGCGGTGCTGCTGATCGACCGGATCGGCGCCGACGTGTGGGTGGTCCAGCGCGCGACCCGCGGCCCGTTCGCCGAGCTGTCGCGGGTGCCGCCCAGCCTGGTCCACCGGGTGGCGGCGGTCCCCGGCGTGCGCTCGGCGCGGGAGTTCGTGTTCCACACCATCCAGCGGGAGCGCCACGGGAAGCCGCTGCGGATCGCGGTGGTCGGCCTGAGCTGGCCCGAGGACCGCGGGGCGTGGCTCCCGCTGATCCAGGGCCGGCCCCTAGCGCAGGCCCGCTACGAGCTGGTGGCCGACCGGTCGCTGGGGCTCGCGGTCGGGGAGCGGATCCAGCTCGGGCGCGAGACCTACACGGTGGTCGGCCTGACCACCGGCATGATCGCCTCGGGGGGCGACGGGATCGCCTTCGCGACGGTGCGCGACGCGCAGACGATCCAGCTCGACACCACGGGCGAGGCGGTGCGCCTCGAGCGCGAGGCCCGCCGGATCCGCGCCCGCCGCGACGAGCTGCCGCAGGTGCAGCCGTCGCTGGTCGACCGCGCCGGGGCCCCCAGCTCCGCCCTGGCCGTCTTGCCGCGTCCCACCCTCACCGCGGTGCTGGCCGAGCTCGAGCCGGGGGCGGACCCCGAGCAGGTGCGCGCGGTCCTGTCCGGCTGGGGCGACGTCACCGCCTACACCAGCGAGGCGCAGCGCGACCTCCTCCTGCAGGGGAACGTGGCCAAGGTCCGGGCCCAGATCGGCCTGTTCCGCGCGCTCCTCACGATCATCGCGGCGATCATCATGGCCCTGATCCTGTACACCCTGACCCTCGACAAGCTGCACGACATCGCGCTCCTCAAGCTGATCGGCGCCCCCAACCGGGTGATCCTGGCGCTGATCCTCCAGCAGGCGGTGGGGATCGGCCTGATCGGCTACGGCGTCGCCTACGCCCTGGGGCAGCAGCTGTTCCCCCGCTTCCCCCGCCGGGTGATCCTCACCCAGCCGGACCTGCTCCAGCTGGCGGGGATCGTGGCGTTCATCTCGGTGCTGGCCAGCCTGCTGGGGATCTGGAAGGCCCTGCGGGTGTCGCCCAGCGAGGCGCTGTCCGGCTGATGACCGCGCCCCTCGACCCCGCTGCGCCCGCGCTCGAGACCGAAGCCCTCACCAAGGTGTACGGCGAAGGCAACACGCGAGTGGTCGCCATGCAGGACGTCACGCTGCGGGTGGCCCGGGGCGAGGTCGTGGCGCTGCTGGGGCCCAGCGGCGCCGGCAAGTCCACCTTCCTCACCGCCGTGGGCCTGATCACCCCGCCCACATCGGGCCGGGTCTGGATCGGCGGCCAGCTGGTGCAGGAGGGGCCGCACGCCCGCACCGACCTGCGGGCCTTCCGCCGCACCCACCTGGGCTTCGTGTTCCAGAAGTCGAACCTGATCCCGTTCCTGACGGCCCGCGAGAACGTGCAGGTGGCCCTGGAGCTCGACGGGCAGCCGAGCCGCGCCGCCCGCCGCCGCGCGCAGCAGCTCCTGGACGACCTCGGGGTCGGCGACCGCAGCGACCACCTGCCGAGCGCGCTCTCGGGCGGCCAGCAGCAGCGGGTGGCGGTGGCCCGGGCCCTCGCCAACCGGCCCGCGCTGATCCTGGCCGACGAGCCGACCGCCGCCCTCGACAGCCACCGCGGGCGACAGGTCATGGAGCTGTTCCGCGACATCGCCCGCGAGCGGGGCACGGCGGCGATCGTGGTGACCCACGACCACCGGGCGCTCGACGTGTTCGATCGGACCTACGAGATGGAGGACGGCCGGCTGCGCGCGGCGTCGCCGGCAGGGTGAGGACGAAACCGCCGCGACGGGGAGCCTTGCGCGGGCCGGGCCCCCCGGAGCGAGCACCCGCGCGAGGTGGGGCGGAGGGACGGCGCGCGCGGATCTTTCGGAGGCTGCGGTCTCCTCTCCCAAGGAGGAGCAGCGCGCGCCGTCCCGGAGCCTCTTGAGGGGGATCCTGCGTTTCCCACTGCGGATCCATTCCCTGTTCCCATTCTCTGTTTGCTGTTGATATTCCGTGTTCGATCTCTCCGGGCGACCGCGGCTCCCTATTGCGACAGCCTCGGGGGCGAAGCC